>DATJXL010000197.1:0-2809 GCA_035500135.1 Kofleriaceae bacterium | reverse complement strand
GAGCTCGCCGTATGCGAGCGCGAGCACGCGGCGCGCGAGCTTGAACGTTTGCCGCTGCTCCGGCGCCTCGCCTGCCCCATCCGTGCGCTCGATCAGGGCGAGCGAGCGCAGCTTGCCTTCGGGACCGAGCTCGCGCCACGTGCGGGCGCGCGCTCGGGGGCCGTAGACGACGTTCCGGATCACGTCGAACGTCACGTCGCTCGTCTGCTCGGTGCTGCGTTCGCGCAGCAGCGCGCGTGCGGCCGGATCGAGCTCGTGCGCGAGCAGCAGCCACAGGACGCGGATCTCACTCTCGGAGAGTGTGAAACGAGCTTCGAGCGCGAGCATCGGAAACAGAACCTGAGCCATGCGCGTGGCCTGAACGCGGTCCGCGATCTCGGCAAGCTCCTCGAGGATCGGCTGGCCACGCAGCGTGGCGAGCGTCCAGCGGATCTGATCGTCGATGAGGTCTTCGTTGCAGCGATACGGCTCGGTCATGCGGTCGTTATCGGCCGCATCGGCGTCGGGTTTCGTGACCATGTAAGGGGCCAGAACCGTTCGCTATTGCGCCAACCGCACCAGGAACCAGTGGCCGTCGAAGGCGTACGGGCCGCGAAAGTCGCTAGGCAAGCCTCGTGGCTCGATCGTGGGGTTACCGTCACCGGTGTCTCGCAATACGACGCCGACGAAGCCGCCGGCGGCCATGGCCACTCGGCCACCGAGGCTAGCGATGGCGACGGCGCCGCCACCGTAGGTCCGTACGCTTGCCGCCTCGACTTGCGGCAACGGCCGAGCCAGCACACAACGGCTTTGTGTGCATTTCACGTAACCCTTGGTCGTGACGAGGTACAGGCTTGCATCGTCACAATCACTGGCCACCGGTTCTGCGTCGGCGGGCAACCTGCCTTCGACGCTAGGTGAACCGCCGATTGGGCTTCTCCGAACCAGCGTGCCATCTATCCGCCAGAACGAAGTCGCGGTGCTGCACTGTCCGCTCCGGTTCTCGAGAGCGGGGGAAACCGAGACGGCGCCATCGGGACCAAGGACGACGAGATCGCCCGCACTCGCCGTCGCCGAAAGGGCTACTGCCGCGCCCACTGGATTGGCGTGCTCGTCGAAGTGCTGGAGGCGCAGACGATGGTCGTCGCCTTTGTCAGACAGAAACACACCGAGGTCGCCCGCATCCGTGTGCCGCCACGCCATCAGTAGGTCGAGACCAACGGGAAGAACCGGCCCATCGACGCGCGTCTGTCCGCGCCAGCGCGCCAGACGATGGTCTTCCGCGACGAACACGAGGTCGTCACCATCGATCGCGTTGAAGGACGTTGCACGGCGCCGGTCGACAAGGCTCCTATCAGGGCGGTATCGCTCGACGGCGTTAGAGTTCTCCTGATCGGGGACGAGTAGCTCGCCATCCAGACGAGCGAACAAGCTACTGTGAGGGCCCACGGCTGCTCGGGCGGCGTCCAGCACCGGTTGGCTACACTCGTGCTCATGCGGCGGTGCCGCTTCGCGAAGAATGTGCACGGCTTCGCAGATGCCGGTAAGACCTCCCGAGTGAATGCCATCTGACACGCCGTCTGACAGGAGGTGTGCTGAGCTCCGTACATCGTCGGGCAGACGATCGATCTCGTAGTCGTAGTCCTCGGTAAGGGCAGTGACAGCGATCTTGGCGTCGAGCCAGCACCTGCTCGGTTCGGCGCCTTCTATCGTGCGCAGATACAGCGTGCGAATTACCTGGTCGTCGGGTACGTGGTCGGCGCCCAGCACGCAGCGTTGAAACTCGTCCGCAATGGCCGTCAGCCGGTTACGCGCAACCGTCCGTGCATGCGCGCGCTGCCAGATCACGATGACGAGTACGGTCGCGATCAGCGCGGCGATGGTCAGGATCCACCACCGCAACCTGCCACGCTCCACCGCGGTCGAGTTAATCACGTTGCGATCGGCCTCAGTCGTGACGTTCTCCGTCGTCATGGAGCACCTACCATCGCAATCGATATGCTCGCGTCGCGCTCTTCCGTTGTAGCCCCGGGGATGTCTTCGTGGTCATCGTGGCCATTACGAATGAACGCGGGATTCGTCCCGAGGGTGGACCGCCAGAACGCCTCGAACTCGGGCGTGCCCTTCCAGTTCTCGAACCAAGGCCCCTTGTGCCGGCTGTAGACCATCGATGAATACGTTCCTTTGTAATAGAACAGAACCATCGCATTGGTGAACGTGCCGCGCACACCGAGCGACCCCAGCGCCTTCGCCATGCTGATGCTGATCGTGAATTTGTCGCCGCCTCGCTTGTCCTCCTGCGTCTCTGCAACACCAGCGCTGCCTCGCGCCGCATCCTGCGCCACCGTTGTATCGCCTAGAATGAGACCGGCCGCCCTCAAATCCGCGGCGACTCTCGGATCGTTGACGTACAACGTGGCCTCCTCGGCCTGCCCGGGCTGCGCGGTATACGAATGACAGTAGTAGAAGACCTGTCCGAGGGCTTCAGTATCCGCGCTTGTCGTGCCATCAAACCGGATGTGGTTCTGCTCCTGATCCATCGCAACGTGCAGCGACTTCGCTCTGGGATCGCCGGTTGCGATCCAGTGCTGGACTTTCTCGAATAGCCCGAGCTCGCGTTCCTCCGCCAACGCCTCGGCGCCACCGGCTTGGTACGCGCTCCACGTGTCGTGAAGTTTGCGCAGCGCGAGGTGGATGTCCTTGTTCAGCACGGTGCACGTTGCGAGGATGGCGAAATAGTCGTTCAGGTTTTCGCCCGGAAGCGCCTTGTTCTCGTTGGTGAGGAGTGACACGCCGTGGGCCATGAATCCGACAAGGAGCCCAGCCTTCC
>DATJXL010000196.1:0-10678 GCA_035500135.1 Kofleriaceae bacterium | reverse complement strand
GAGCTCGCCGTATGCGAGCGCGAGCACGCGGCGCGCGAGCTTGAACGTTTGCCGCTGCTCCGGCGCCTCGCCTGCCCCATCCGTGCGCTCGATCAGGGCGAGCGAGCGCAGCTTGCCTTCGGGACCGAGCTCGCGCCACGTTCGAGCGCGAGCGCGAGGCCCGTAGACGAAGTTTCGGATCACGTCGAACGTCACGTCGCCCGTCTGCTCGGTGCTACGCTCGCGCAGAAGCGCACGCGCGTCCGGATCGAGCTCGTGCGCGAGCAGTAGCCAGAGCACGCGCATCTCGCTCTCCGACAGACCGAAGCGAGCTTCGAGCGCGAGCATCGGAAACACGACCTCGGCCATGCGCGCAGCTTGAACGCGCGCCGCGATCGCGGCGACTTCGCCGATAATCGGCTCGTCGCGCAGCGCAGCCAGTATCCAGCGGATCTGATCGTCGACCAGGTCTTCGTTGCAGCGATAAGGCTCGATCATGCATTCGTTATCGACCCCGGCCTGGGCGGGTTTCGTGACGTCTAAGGGGCGAGAACTATGGCACAAACCGCACAAGGAGCCGGTCGCGACCGAACTCTCACGGTCAAACGGGAAATCTCGCCGCTCGGTCCAGGCTCACGGTCGCGTATCGCGCACGCAACGAAAGAAGCCGCGCCGGTCGTCGTCCGCCGGCGTCGCGACATCGAGCCGGTACCCCGCCATCCAGTCCGACGAGACGGCGACCGGCGCGATGTGCAGCGGATCGCCCGACATCGCCGGAAAGCACTCGCGACTGCGCGTGAACTCCGCATCCGACATCCACGTGCGTACAGCCGATGGGCTCGTGAACTGGCAACGGTACGTTTGGATCGTGGACGCCACGTCGCATCCTGCGACTTCCTGGCCCTTGGGACCTCGTACGGCCGCTTGCCATTCGACGAAGGTCGGCAGCCGGAGCCCGCGCCAGGCGCAATAGGCGATCGCGGTTGTGCGCAGAACCTTCGCGCTCGATTCGGGGTCATCGTCCGCTAAGTCGCGGCGATACTGACAGTCTCCCGCATTCCGAACCGGACACGCACCTTGTTTCACGCACGAGCAGTAGTCCCTCCATCGCACCGGGACGCGATCGATCTCGAAGCGCGCGACGTCCTGCTCCGTGGCCGGATGCGCCACGTCGAGAAGAGCATGTGGATCGCCGGCGAGCTCCGGCGTGCACACGCCGTCGTCGCGATAATGGAGGGCGGACAGGCGATAACGACCTGCCGGGATCGTAACCATGTCTTCGCGCGGGCGCGCGTCGCTCGCGGATACCGCGGAGCTGGCGTCGTCTCGGTGCGGACGCGATCCATGACCCTGACCGCACGCCAGGAGCACGAGACACAACAACCATGCAGTGGTCGGATGTCTCATTCGCCCTCGCTCTTCTTCTGATTGCCTTTGCTCTCGTTCTGATTGGCATCGTCGGTCTCGACTTCTGCGACACCCCACGCGCTCAACGGCTTCGAGAGAACCATGTTGACGATGCGCTCCGCTTCGCGGATCTGCTGCAGCTCGGGCGAGGGGAGCCCGGGCTCGAACCTCTTTTCGGGATCGAGGCCCGTGTTATTGGGGTCTACCTCCGCCTCGTCGAGCGGCAGACCTTGAGTACGGACACGGCCGGCTTCGTCGCGCGTGATGGTCGCGGCGCCGTCGAACAGCGAGATACGGAAAGGCAGGCCCATTGCCGCGAGATCGAGCGGCAATAGCCGATGAGCGACCGAGTACGAGATGCCGTGCATGCGAGCGCCGGTGACCGAGACCTCCCTAGTCGTCCGATCCAGCTCGGCTTCGATCTCGATCACGCCAGCGGCGAGCTTGGGATGCGACGCCCAATATTCGTAGTACTGTCCCCTCCTATACGTCCGCTGCGAGTCCATCCTCGTCGCCGTGACGGGGCCCTGCGGCGTGGCCACCTCGTCGTGTCCGAGCTCTTGCTGTGCGCGGTACTTCGCCCACGCCGCAGCCGTGGCTTGTGCCTGCTGGGTGAACGCGACGCTGCGCGAAGCAAGAAACGCAGCGCGCATGCCTTCGATGACCTGAGCAGCGGTCTCGGGGTGGCGCTTCAAAATGTCGGCGATTAGACGTACCAGACTCGCCCTCGCCTCGCCGGTGGCGGAGCGGACCATGTCGCGTTGGCGACCGAAGAACGCGATCTCCTTGTCTTCGGACTCTGCCTTGTCTTGCGATTCCTGCTGTCCGTCGTGCTCGCCCCGGACCTTCTCGGCGCTCGTCTTGATGCCCTCTTCGACGGCTTTGGCGATCCCTTCGACCGCGCTCTCTTCGTGCGCCTTCGACATCTCCAGGTGACCGGCGTGTTGAACCGCCTCCACGACCTTCGCCGCCACGAGTTTGGTCACGACCGCGGCGATCCCCGACGCCCCCATCATGATTGCGATCTCTGCGAGTGCCTTCCACAGCGACTCCGGTGCGGGCCTAGGCTTGTACTTCGCGGCCTCCTTGGATACGTCGATGATCGCATCGTCCTGCGCGGTGGCCATCTGGTCGTATGCATTGTCGACATTGTCCCAGTCGCGGTTCTCGTCCACGGTGAGGAAACGATCTTTTGCGGGCGGCATCGCCGCGGGCTCGGCCGCGCCGGTCGATGGCTTCGCCGGCAGCTTCGCTCCCTGCGGCACGTCCACGATCAACCGCGCGCGCGCCGTGACGGGCACGCGATACTGCTCGGAGTGCCCGTTCTCCCATTTCGCGAGGTACGCGAGCGTGGCATGAAACTCACCGCGCTCGGTCGGGGCGAACTCGATCTCGATCGGTGCGCCGCGTTGGACCTCGGGAATCGCCATCATCATCGCCGATGCGAGCTTTAGCTCCGGCGAGCCCTCGAGCACCATCCCCACGTGCACGATCGATTCACTCATGTTGAACGGCGGCAGGACGGAGTGCGTGTTATGGCTGCCTTTGACCTGCTCGCCAAGGTCGATCGGCCGCACGTCTTGCAATAACTGAGTGAAGACGGGCGCAGTTGCTTCGCTCGCGGGTTCGTGCTGCGGCGCGGGCTGCTGAGTTGGACCGTGCGTGTACATCACTCGCTCGTCCTCGTCGCGAGGAGCCGCTGAGCCTGAACGACGCGGCTTCGGCAGCACCGGGCCGCCGATCACCGGCTTCTTCGGATCCGCGTTCTTCGGCAGAGCGGGCTTCGAAGCCGGCAGCGCTACCGGTTGCTGCGCATCGTCGACCTCGGTGTCGTCACTCTTCTTGGCGTCTGCTCCATGGCTTCCCATGCGGCCGTTATCGACCGCTCGCGCTGCGGGTTGCGTAGGCGCCACGAAGCCTAAGGCGCTCGAAGCGAGGAGTGTTCTTCTACTACAAGGGCCAGTACAAAGCAGGGGCCTACAACCAGCAGAAAGGAAAGTGGTTCGAGCGGTGGAAGGACACCCCGGAGTTCGACGCGTTCTTGCAAGGGGCAGAACGGGAAACACGAGGATATCCCCGGTGCAACCGAGGAGCAGCGCGCCGAGAGCACCAATACGATCGACGCCTCAGCCGGCCCATGATCACCGGGTGGGTTCGACCTGCGTATCATCGATCATCAATCGTGCTCGTTCGTGTGATGCTTCCAGCGTTGCGGCATGAGGTCCCAGGAAAAGGTTGAGAGCACTTATCGTTGCTGGAGAGGACACCAGTGACACACCACTGCTCGGAGTCGTGATTGAAAGCCATCCCTTCGTTCCCCCAGCGTCGCTGATTCCAAACTTGACACGCCCGACACCGTCCGTGACCTCGAGCCCACCGCCGTTGGCCGCCACGGTAGTTCCAAGACTAACCGTTGGTTTCGGCGCTTTCTGGAAGAAGTCGAGAACAACCTCCTCACGGTTACTGCGCAGCGAGGCCTGCGGCGTCCCGCTCTCGTCAAGGAGATCTATGCTGCTGTCGCTAGCGCGCGCCACCAACCGAATGCGCTCGTGGCCGGCGGGATCGCGGAGTACGAGCATGTCTCCGCGAGGCTGCCGCATAAGGAGAAGCACTGCGATCGCTAGCGAAGCGATCGCGGTGACAACAGCGACGATGGCGACAACGAGCGTAGCGCGTTGGGGTGTGTTCACGGTGTCAGGTATTCTGCGCCCGATCCGCAAAACCGTACGACTCGAACGCGTGTAAGCGGTGCGGCCGGCCTCGAAGGATGATCAGCTCACTACGAAACGTGCTGCCGATGAGTCCGATCGCATGCTCCGTCGAGGCCTGGCTGTTGTGCATCGCGAGCTCGGTGTCCTCCGTCAGGACGGAGTCCACAAGACGCGTGCGGCAGGGTCTAACAAGCAGCGATTAGTCGACGAAGAACTCATGGACGACGAGATCGCCACTGAAGGATGGAATGGCGAGCCGGTCTCGTCGCTCGTCAGGTTGCTACGTGCGCGCACAGATCGCTCGGTTGCTGCGCGCGTGGAGTGGAAGACGCTCGAGGCGGACCTCCGAACCCTCTCGGCGCCGGATCGGATCAAGCCCAGCCTCCGGGCTCGGTGTCGGACCAGGGTGCGATCCTGGCGACATGCCGAACAACGATCGCAACGCGCCGGCGTCAGACGGAGAACCAACGCCGGAGGCTCCGACGGACCCGAAGCTCTCGCGCAAAGATCAAGCGCGGCAGCTCCGTCGCGCCGCCTACTTGAAGGCGAAAGCGCAGCGGGCCAACGACCCGAGGCTCATCGCGATCAAGGAAGCGATGAAGCAGCGCCGGCGGGAGGCGTACCAGGCGGCGAAGGAGCGAAGGAAGGCCGAGCGAGATCGAAGCAGTCATGGCGGACAAACGTAGTCGACATCAAGGACAACCCGATTGTCGGTTCCGGCGACGGCGCACGATAGGTGGATCGCGCCGCGCAGCATGCCGCCGGCGATTTGCTGCTCCCCGAGATCGAACTTCGTGCACGCGGTGCGCTCAAGCACGACGTGCGACCACGGAAATGCGACGTCGACGTTCGTCGCGGTCACCGTAAGGATGACGAAGCCGTGGTACGCGATCGAGATCTTGAGCCGACGTGCTTTCGGATCGTCGCCGCGGTGGCACTGGTCTTCAGCCTGCCAGTCGTCGCTCGTGAACTGCATGTCGTGGCGCCCGAACGATAGGCCGTCGCTCGTAAAGGACAGCGCGAAGTGCGCGACCGGAACGCCCGGGCGGTGAGGCTCGGGCTCGTGGCACGACACGAAGGACGCAGCTGCGCACGCCAAGTTGAGCGCCACGCGCATGAAGCGATCGTACTGGGCGAGGGGTGGCGTGCACAATCCGCGTTCTCGGAGATAACGCACCGACGGCGTCGGTCGTGTAGCCGGCCCGGTGACGTCAGCCGTTACGTGCCCGTTGCCGCCGTGCTCTCGATGCGGCGCGCCAAAGCACACGACGAGCAGATACTCCGGAAGCTCCCACACAGGTTTCGGCGAGGAACCTCGGAGATCTCGCACGATGTTCCTTGTGTCGTACACGAGCGGGCCGGCAAGCTCGGATCTCTCACCGCGTTTCGAGTATGGGGATCTTTTCGCGGCTGTTCAAAGGCGGGGACGGAGGACCACCGGACGATCCGAACGGGATGCCGGAGGAGCCTCCGGACACCGAGCCCGTGGAGAAGGTCGAGCCGAGCGACGCGCTGGGCGCCGAGGTCAGGCCCCAGACCGAGGCGCCGATTGCCGAATCGCCGAGCGTCGTCGCCGTCGGTTCGGCGCCGACCACCACACCAGCCTCGGCGGCATCATCGATGTGGGACTGGCCCGGGCCGACCACAGCGCGGCGCAGCAGCCCGGAGCTCCCGCCGCCGAAGCCGCCACGACCACGTCCGCGCGCGCCCGCACCGCCCCCGCCACCCGAGCCGCCGAAGTCGGACGCCACACGATCGGAACCAGCGCGTCCCGAGCCGCCGAAGCTCGCACCGAAGGTGGTGGTCGAATCGAAGACCAAACCGCGTGATCCGACGATGGTGATGTCACCACCACCTGCCCCACCGCCTTCGTCCGCGCCTGCGATCGCGCCCGCGCCGCCGAAGCCCGCGCAGGGGGCGGGACGTGCGAAGTCCGACACGGTCAACTCCGCGTTCGACGACATGATCGCGGCCAGCGGCACCGCGAAGAGTGGCGTCTCGACCGAGAGCGATCTCGCCGAGGTTCGCCGCGTGTTCGAGGACGTCGCGGCCGTGCACGTCGGGCAGGTGCGCGACGTGATGCTCGAGCTGCAATACGGCGAGGGGGATCCCGCGTGGATGGAGGCGACGCGCCCCGCGCTGCGCTCGCTGCGCGCGATGGCGTCGCAGATGGAAATGACGGAGCTGTGCCAGGCGCTCGACGACTTCTGCGCTCAGGTCGAGGCGGCGGTCGCGGACCGCGCGCGCTTCGGCGGCGACACCAAGACCGAGCTGTTGCGCCGCTATCAGCGTTTGATCGAGCTGATCCCGCATGCGTTCGAGCTCGACGCGGAACGCGATCGCCGCGAGCCGATCATCGTCGAGGCATTGCTGTCGCAGATCGAGGGCGTCGAGCGGGTCACGATCGACAAGCTGTTTGCCGTCGGGCTCGGCAAGCTCGACGCGCTCCTCGCGGCCAACGTCGGCGATGTCGCGGCGGTCACCGGGATGCGCACCGAGCTCGCCGGGGCGATCGTCGCGCAGTTCAAGCAGTACCGCGCCAGCGCCAGCTCGACGGTGTCGGCGCCCGACGCGACGGCAGAGCGCAAGCAGATCCACGACCTCGTGATCACGCTCAGCATCCAGCACGACGATTTTCGCCGCGCGGCACACGGGTGGAGTGACGACGACAAGACGAAGAAACGCGAGGCTCGCAAGGCCCGCGAGCGCACGTTCCAGCGCATCAAGGTCGCGCTCGCGCGGCTCGGCGAACGCGATCGGCTCGCGCGCCTCGAGCGACTTCCCTTCGACGAACGCATCGCGATGCTCGACCAGTTTCTGTCGGCGCCGCCAGCGGCGAGGACCTAGGAGGAGCGATGGCTGCCATCACGCGTGACGAGGTGATCAAGCGAGTCGGACGCGGCGACAAGCTCGAGCGCATCGACCTCAAGGGCCTCGATCTGTCGAAGGCCAAGCTCGTCAAAGGGTCGTTCGAGCGCGCGGATCTCGATGGCGCCAACCTCGAGGCGGCGGATCTATCGCAGGCGTCGATGCGACGCGCGACGCTGCGCGAGGCGTATCTCGTCGGCGCGAACCTCGCGGGTGTCAACCTCGAGAACGCGGACCTCGAAGGGGCCAAGCTCGAGCGCGCCAACCTCGCCGGCGCCAACCTGACCCGCGCGAACCTCGAGGGCGCCAACCTCACCAACGCGAACCTGGCCGGCGCGCAGCTCAGCTACGCGCAGCTCGCCGGCGCGAAGCTCGGCCGCGCGAACCTCGCGAACGCGGTGATGACGCACGCCGAGCTCGACGAGGCCTACCTCGGCGCGGTCGCGGCGCCGGGTGCGCGCCTCAACAACACCAGCCTGGCCGGCGCGAACCTCGAGGAGGCGAAGCTCGCGGGTGCGATCCTCGACGAGGCGACGCTGTCGCGTGCGAACGCGCGAGGCGTCGACTTCACGAGAACGTCCCTGGTGAAGACGAACCTGTCGGGCGCGGACCTGACGAACGCGGATCTGACGGGCGCGGACCTCCGCTACGCGACGTTCGCGCGCGCTCAGCTCGCGGGCGCGCGGCTCACCGGTGCCAAGGCCGCGGGGCTGATCGGCACGGGCTTGCCGCTCGGCGCGGGCGCGGTCGAGGTCATCTGGCTCGATCTGTCGCCGGCCGGCGATGGCTCGCAGCGGGTCGAGAACGGCGTGCTTCCGGCGGTGCTGATGACGGGCGCGGTCGCGGCCTCGGCCCCGCCGGGCGGCGAATCACGCCGGCGATACTTCGGCCGAGGCGACGTGCTGCGCAACGCGGCACTGCAGTTCGACGCCGGCGCCCAGATCGAGATCGACAGCCTGTTCCAGGACTGCACGATCCAGCTCGGCGACGACACCGAGCTCGTGATCGGCCCGTCGGGCGTGCTCGCGGACTGCGAGATCGTCGGCGCCGGCAACGTCACGATCCACGGCAAGTTCTTCGAGAAGAAGAGCCCGGGCATCGTCGGCCTCCGCGAGCTCCACGTCAGCGGCAAAGGCGCGGTCGTTGCCGCGGTGACCCAAAACCCCGAGCGCACGCGGTTCGAGTTCGAGACCGGGTGTCAGCTGCGCGTGAAGATCGTGCCCACCGGGGCCCCAACCGACAAGAGGTGAAGCGATGAACGACAAGAACGCGTTGACGGGCAAGCACACCCTCGTCGAGGAGGGCACCGAGCTGACGGGCACGATCAAATCGAGCGTGCCGATCGTGGTGATGGGCAAGATCGAGGGCGACATCGCCGGTCCCGAGATCCGCGTCGCCGCGACCGGCGTCGTCGCGGGCAACGTCAAGGTGCAGCGCCTGCGCTCCGAAGGCGAGCTCGCGGGCGTCGTCGAAGCCGAGGCGGTCCAGATCTCGGGACGCGTCCGCGATCGGACCGTCATCCGCGCGCGGACCCTCGAGATGACCGTCACCTCGCAGGGCATGGAAGTGCAGTTCGGTGCGTGCGAGCTCCAGGTCGGCGACGAACCGAACAAGGCGGCTGCGATCGCCGCTGCGACCGCCGCCGCCGCAACGCCGCCGGATGCCGTCCGCAAGCCCGACGAGACCAGCCGCAAGCGCGGAACGCAGCCACCGCCGCTGGGCTGACCGAGTTGACGAGGGAGCGCCGACGACCGACCATGGGTTGAGCCGATGATGAAGCTCGCAGCCGCGGTTGCCCTCGCGACGCTGGCGCTTGCCGCGTGTCAGAGCGACCACCATCCCGGCGTGCAGATCGACGCCGGTCATGTCGACGCGTGCCCGCTGCCGTCCTGCCCGGCCACGTGGGTCGACATCGTGCTGACCGTGACGAGCTCGCAGGGCAGCGGCGCGATCGCGGGTGTTCAGGTCACGTACTCGGGCGCCGCGACCGGGACGATGAACTGCGCGAGCGAGACCGACGCGACCACGTGTCGCTGGCCGTCTGGCCCGTTCGTCCTCGGTAACTACGTGCTCGTCGTCTCGGCGCCGGGCTACCAGACGGCGACGGTTCCGACCGACGCGATCATCATCGGTTCGGATTCACCCTGCGCGTGCTCCGGCGCGACCCTGATGCCATCCGCGGTGATGCTGACGCCGAGTTGAACGTCGGCTTACGGCAGCTCGTGCGCGCGAGTCGCGAACACGTAGTCGCGCAGTAGGCGCAGGTGGCGACTGGCCGCATCGGCGATGCGCAGCCCGGCGCGGCACAGCAGGCGCGGCTGGCCGGAGGCGTGCCACCCGCCGAGCGGGGTGAGCCGCGCGAACACGACGTCGGCGCGCGCCCAGATGATCTCGTCGATGCCGGGCACCTCGAGCTCGAGCGCCACCGTGCGGGCTGCGACGCGCGGATCGAACACGCGCTCGAGCCGAACCCCGAGCTCCGAGAGCTCGAGCACGCTGGCGTGGCGGAGGTCGTGGTGCGTGACGACGCCGCACCAGCCGTCGACCGTGACGCGCGGCCCCTGGCGGCGGGGATCCGGAAGCTGCATGCCGAGATCGTAGAGATGCCCACGCCGAGTGGGCAACATCTCGTCTCGATCGGCAGAGCGAGCCTTCGGTGCTCGCCTTGCACTGCTCGTGGTGCGAGGACCGCTGATGGCGCGCTGGATCGCCGCGTTCGTGACCGCATCGTGCATCGCGTCGAGTCCGCCCGCACAGCCGAATGCGCAGCCGGCGACACCACCCGAGACGCGCGCCGCGATCCAGCCCCGCGCGCTCGCGCCCGGGCCGCGCCCGGTCCCATCGGTGCCGGCGCAGCAGCTGCTCGTCGCGACCGACCAGCTCGACACCGCGCGCGCGCGGCTCGACCGCGCGTCGATCGTGCGTGCGCTCTACGCGCTCGGCGATGCGCTCGAGGCCGTGGCCCCCGAGCATCCCAACGAGATCCTGCGCGTGCGCCAGGTGACGAACGAGCTGAGCCGCTCCGAGCCGCGCGCCGATGCGGAGGCGGAGCTCGTGCGGATCGCGCTCGATGCCGCCACGCGGGCGCTCGCGAACGTCAAGGATCAGCCCGAAACCGATCGAGGTCGGCTCGCGGAAGCGACCGATGCGCTGCGCGACGCGACCGACCACATCGATCGCGATCGGCCCCTGCGCTCGCAATATCCCGCCGTGCGCTCGGCGTTCCACGCTTCGGTGCGCGCCGTGTATGCGGCGACCGGCGCGCCCGACCCCGAGATCGCGAATCCGCCGACGACGGCGCGGCGGTAGGCGGGTCGCACCGGCCGTGACTCAGGGCGCGACCGGCAACGGGTAATTGCTCGCGTGGCCGCCGTCGCCGAGCTCGCCGTGCGGGCCGTAGCCCCAGCAGAATACGCGACCGGTGGTGTCGAGCGCGCAGGACCGCGGCTCGCCGGTCACGATCTGCGTCCACGTGGCACCGGACGGCACCGTGACCGGCGCCGCGACGTTGGTGGCGGCGGTGAGCGTGCCGAGCCCGAGCTCGCCCGCGTTGTTCTGGCCCCAGCACAGCGGGACGCCGGCGCAGATCGCGCACACGTTCTGGATCGCCATCGCGACTGTGGTGCAACCGGCGAGCGCCCCGCTCGCGGTCGAGACCGTGGTCGGCGTCGGCATCGGCGACAGCGTCGATGGTTGACCGGTCTGGCCCTCGT
>DATJXL010000195.1:0-6336 GCA_035500135.1 Kofleriaceae bacterium | reverse complement strand
AGCGGCTCGAGCATGAGCACGAACGCGAAGCGCTCGCGCCGCGCGAGGCGCTGCTTCACGACGTGACGCGCTACCGCGAGCATCTCCGAGATGGGGATCCCCATGTTCGTCCTTGTCCGGCTAGTTGGGTCTTAGCTCCGGCACTCGGCACGACCACCGAGTGCTCTACCAATGAGATCGGTTTCATTTTTCGACGCGAGCCCTCACGCACGGCGTACGCGACGACTCGCATGCGCGGCATGCAGACGTGTTCACTCGCCGCTCGCATGCTCGAGTCCTGCGTGCGCTTGCGCCACCCAGCCCGCACCCTCCGGATCACCGGCATCCCGCGCCGCGGTCGCCTCGGCGAGCGCCTTGCGATACGTCGCCAGCGCTTGCTCGCGTGCGCCCGTCGAGTCGAGTGCTTCGGCGAGCGCCAACAAGTTTGCGGGCGCGCTCGGAAACAGCTCGACCGCGGCGCGCGCCTCGTCGAGTCCCGCGCCGTTGTCGCCCGGGCCGACCGGCCAGCCCGGCGCGCGTAGCAAGATCAGCGCGAGCACGCGATGCGGTCCGCCGAAATCGAGCCGCGGCGCCATCGCGATCGCGCGATGCAGGAGCTCGACCATCCTGTTGATCGCGTCCATGCCGGTGGACGGCCGTTCGCGCGCCTGCTGACCGAGCGCGATCGCGAGCCGGTAGTCGCACTCGGCGTCGGTCGGCGCGCGGCGCCGGCACCACTGGCCGAGCTCGACCTCTTGCTTCGCGAGCTCGGCCTTCGCGACGCCCGGCTCGTGCTCGATGCGAAACGTGATCGCCCGCATCGCGCCGACGAGCGCGTCGACGCGATGTTCGTCGGCGGCCGCGGCGTCGAGATAGAGCGACTGTGCGATCGCGGCCTGGCCGGGATGACCGCGCTTGGCCCACGCGGCGTCGGCATCGCGCATCAGCTCGCTCGCGCTGCGACCGTTGTCGCGATGCGGCGCGAGCGCCGACAACGGCGGCGGCTCGTCCAGCGCCGAGCTGCACGCCGCGACGGCGACGAGCCAGAGCGCGCGCTTCATCGCGCTCCCTTCGCGTACGCGGCGCGCGCCGCGGCGAGCGCGGCCGAGTCGACCGGGCTGAACTTCGCGACCTGAATGCCATCGAGCGCGGCGGTCGCGGCCGCGTCGCCGCCGAGTGCGAGCAGCGCGCTCGCGACCGCGCTCCACTCGCGTTCAGTCACGAGCTTCGTCGTGACGACGACCGCGGCGGGCATCGCCGGTGACCGCGCGACGACCTCGAGCTCGGATGCGAACGCGAGCGTGTCGAGCGCGGCGGCCTCCGTGCCATCGAGCAGCACCGCGATCGGCTCGCCGGCCGCGGCGCCATGCAGCGCCGACAACACGGCGCTCGATTGCTTCAGCTCGAGGTTTGCCGGCGTGCTCCCGAGCTCCGTGATCACGCCGCGCACGAATGCGGGAGCAAACGCGACACTCGACACGATCGCGAATCCGGCGAGCGCCTGCGCATCGTGCACGCGTCCCTTGTGCGCGACCAGCACCCAGCGCTCGAGCTCGGGCCGGCCCTTGCGCACGACGTCGAGCCGCGCGCGCAGCCCGAGCGCGTGCTCGTGCGCGAGAAAGAACGGCATCGAGACGATGCCGATGCCGGCGTGCTCGAGCCGCGCCACGCCTCCGGCGTCGGTCGGATCGTAGATCGCGGCGAGCTCCATGCCGGCTTTCGCGGACAGCACGGACGCGAACGCAGCCATCGCGGGCCTGGCGTCGTCGGTCGTGCCCGGCGAGCCCGGTGCGCACACGACGATCAGACGACTCGCCGGAACCGCCGCGATCGCGAGCGCCGCGCTCGCACACAGCGTGGCGGCGACGCACGTCCACGTACCGAGAGATTCGCGGAGCGAAGATGCCTGCACGACCACCCCGGAGCTGCAACGCTCGGACCCGGCGCGGCCGGGACCGCACGTAGCGCGCGCGACTCCGGAGGCTCGCGCGGCGCGCTCGTGCGATAACGCCGCATGGCTTCCGCGCAAGACGACGCGAAGCGCGCGGCGGCGCGCGCGGCACTCGCCGAGCTCCCCGAACGCGGCATCATCGGCATCGGGACCGGATCGACCGCCCATGCCTTCATCGCCGCACTGGCCGAGCTTGCCGGCGCGCGCGAGCGGTATCGCGCGGTCGCGACGTCCGAAGCATCGCGCGCGTTCGCGGCGTCGCTCGGGATCGCGCTGCTCGACGACGACGGCCCGTGGGCGATCGCGGTCACGGTCGACGGCGCCGACGAGGTCGACGACAACCTCCAGCTCGTCAAAGGCGGGGGCGGCGCGCACGCCCGCGAGAAGATCGTGAACGCGAGCTCGCGCCGCAACGTGATCGTCGTCGACGAGTCGAAGCGCTCGCGACGGCTCGGCGAGCGCCGCGCGGTGCCGGTCGAGGTGCTGCGCTTCGGCCACGCCGCGACCGCCGCGCGCTTGGCCGCGCTCGGCACGCCGGCGCTGCGCGTGGCCGACGGTGCACCGTTCGCGACCGACGCCGGCAACTTCATCTATGACCTCGCGTGCGGACCGATCGCCGATCCGGCCGCGCTCGACCTCGCGCTCCACGCGATCCCGGGTGTGGTCGAGACCGGCCTGTTCATCGACCGCGCCGATCTCGTGCTGATCGCCGGCGCCGCCGGCGTCGAGCGTCTCGAGCGGCGCCGCCCGCGCGCGTGACCTGCCCCACCGCGCACGGTTCGCGCCTTGCAGCAGCTGCCGGCATGTACGAGCTCTATTACTGGCCGGAAATTCAAGGGCGCGGCGAGCTCGTGCGCGTCGTGCTCGAAGATGCCGGCGTCGCGTACGACGATGTCGGTCGGCGCGATCCCGACGGTGTCGCCGGCGCGCTCGACGGCGTGCTCGCACCCTACGCGTTCGCCTTGCCCGCACTGCGCGCGGGTGACATCGTCGTCGCGCAGAGCGCGCTGATCGCGCGATACGTCGGCGAGCATCACGGCCTCGCGCCGCGCGACGAGCGCGGCCGGCTCGCGTGCGCGACGGTGGCGCTCACGCTCGCCGATCTCGTCACCGAGGTGCATGACACCCACCATCCGCTCTCGGTCGAGCTGCGCTACGAGCGCCAGCGCGTGGCCGCGCGCACGCGTGCACGCGCGTTCCGCCAGCACCGCTTGCCGAAGTTCCTCGGCTACCTCGAACGCGCGCTCGGCGACCACGACTGGCTGGTCGCGGGCGCGTGCTCGTACGTCGATCTGATGGCGTTCCAGGTGATCGAAGGCTTGCGCTACGCGTTCCCGCTCGCGATGGCCGCGGCACGCGCCCGGCGCCTCGACGCTCTCCACGATCGGGTCGCGGCGCGCCCGCGGCTCGCGGCCTACCTCGTCTCCGACCGCCGGTTGCCGTTCAGCGACGCGGGCATCTTCCGGCATTACCGCGAGCTCGATGCGGCGATCCGCAAGCGTTCGGTGGCGTGATCGCAGGTAGCTCCGTGACTTCGACACGCACCGCCGAGGTCAGCCTCGTGGACGACTGGTGCGTGGTCACGCGCGCGCATCGCGGTGCGGCGCAGTCGCTCGACGATCGACGACCGCACTGCGAAGATCGCCGCGCTGCTCGTCTCGTCGCGTCGAGCGATCAGCGCTGCACCAGCGACGCCGCGATCCACTGCGCGAGCGGCACGAGCTGCGGCAGAGGCGTGTTCGAGTCGGAGGCGAACCGCACCGCGATCCGGGTCGACATTGCCGGCGGCAGCATCACGCGCAAGTAGATCTCGTACACGCAGGGGCCGGGCTGGCAGGTCAGCGTGCCGTCCTTGTTCTCGGTCCAGCCGTTCGTCTTCTCGCCGAGATGGTGCACCGGATTCGGATCGGCCGGTGCGACCGCGAACGTCGTGCCTGCGGGTGCGTCGACCAAGCGGAGCTCGATCGTCGTGCCGTTCTGCACGAGCGATACCGTCGTGCCGTCGGCGCCGACCGTCGGCGTGGCGCGCGTGTGCAGCGTCCACGCGACCTCGGCTGCCGCCGGCGACGTGAGCTCGTCGTCGATCACGACCTGGTTGCCGCCCTCGATCGCGACGCCGCGCAGCGCACTGGTCAAACCGCCGGGCACGCCGGTCGCCGCTTTCGTGTACGCCGCGGTCAGATCCGCGACCGCGTACGCGAGGTCGGTGTTCGCGCTGCCGCCCTGGAACGCGATGATCTTCATCGCGGTCGCCGAGATGTCCTGATTCGCGAACGACATCACCGGCTGCGGATACGTCGTCGAGATCGACAGCGTGTTGTGGCCTTCCGTACGCGTGCGGTAGTAGAGCGGCCGCCCGGTCTTCTCGAAGTAACCGGGCAGCGAATAGGCATCGTCGCCGAGATCGACGGCCCAGCGCTGACCCGCCATGTCGAACACGAAGTTGCCGGGGTCGTAGTGCACGTGCGTCTGCGTGTTGTCGCCGGCCTTGAAGCCGACGTAGATCGCGTTCGGATCCGTCCACGACGTGCGCATCGTCGCGACCTCGACGCCGCGAAACATCGCGTCGAGCGGCAGTGGATCGACGTCGGCATTCGCGCAGCCGGGCTCGTAGCGGATGATGTCGAACACGTCGAGGTTCTCGTAGGTCTCGTACGGACCATGCGGCGCGGTCGAGACGAGGTATTGCGAACCAGCCGGATGATTCGCGCGCTCGATGCCGTCGAGCTCCTCGCGCGGATCGTCGAACTGACGGGCGAGCCAGAACGAGGGCTGGCTGCCGATCGCGACCACCGAGCCGACATCGGCGAAGTTGAACGTCTCGCCGGTCGCGCCGGTCGCGTGGATGCGATACGTGCCGGTCTGCGCGAGCCCGGTCGCGGCCGGCAGTCCGAAGTCGGTGCCGAGCGCGCTTTCGCCCGACGCGATCATGTGCGCGAGGTAGTGCGTGCCGTAGTCCCAGTAGTTCGGGCCTTCGTGCCAGCCGCCGTCGCTCGCGTACTGCGCGAGCCCGGCCTGCACCCACTTCGGCGCTTGCGCGATCGTCTCCGCGATCGCCGATGCGCGATCGGCCGCGTCGGGATCGTCGGGCCCGCCGATCGCGAGCGCGGCGACGAGCGCGCCGCCGTTGTCGACCTCGCTCTGGTTGCCGCCGAAGCGCAGGAACTGCGACGGCACGCTCTTGCACCCCGGCGTATTGCCGCAGTCGTAGTCGCCGTTGATCGGGACGATCGCGTTCGCGTACAGCGCTCCGGCGAGCGTCGCGCGCTGAGCGTCGGTGAGCTGGTCGTACAGCCAGTCGTAGACGATGGCGACGCCGAACGCCATCTCCGCGGTCGCGAGCACGGCGCGGCCGTGATACCAGTCCGGGTACGAGCTCACCAGCATCGCGTCGGCGATCGCTTGCTGTTCGTACCCGGCGAGACTCGCATCGCTCGGATTCAGCAAGTACACGCCTGCGTAGTTCGTGATCACCTGCATCACGCCGCGCGAGTAGCTGGTCGGATCCGAGGCATCGTTGTAGTGCGCCTGATCGAGCAGCGGCTTGTGCTGCTCGGTCATGAGATCGCTCTTGGCCTGCGCGATCTGCGTCGCGTACCACGTCGCCGCGGTGGCGTCGGTCGCGACCTTCGCGCGCAGCGCGGCGAGGTCGCTCGCGCCTGCGATCTCGATGCGCGGGTGCGCGGCCGCGATCGTGCCGGACGGCGCCGACGGCAGCGGCGCGCAGTGGACGGCGGTCGTGGCATCGGCCGGCGCGTCGCCAACGACGGGCGCATCGACGACTCCGGCCGGCTCGTGCGCGTGCGAGCTGCAGCCGACGACCGCAGCGAAAGCGAGCGATACACGAATCATCATGGTTCGCGTCTTCAGCAACGCGCGTGCCGATGCGCTCGCGCCGCAAAAATCGCGCGGTTGGAGGGTGTTGTCGGGTTTAGCCAGCGGCGACGCTGTCAGGTCGGCTAGTGCGTTTGCACGGATTCCACGAGCCGCGGCTCGGGCGCGCTCGCCGCCGACGCGTCCCGCGCCTCGTGCTCGGCTGGCAGCTCGCCGAGGCGGACCAGCGCCGCGTGCGCGGCCAGCATCTCGGTCGTGAAGCGCGAGGTCGCGAGCCCGCGGTCGTACGCGGCGCGATACGCGGCGATCGCGCGCTCGCGCTGCGACGCCTCGAGCACCGCACCTGCGCGATAGCTCGCGGCGATCGTCCACTCGGCATCACCGAACGCGGCGACGTCGTCGAGAATCGCGACCGCAGCGGCCGGAACCGGCTCGAGCTCGCCTTGCAGATAGCGCGCCTCGGCGCCGCTGCGATCGCTCGCCCGCTGGCGGCTCGGCAGTGACTTCCAGCGCGCGATCGCGGTCGCGAGCTCGGCGCGCGCCCTCGCGAGCTCGCCGGCGGTGCGCGCCGC
>DATJXL010000194.1:0-31257 GCA_035500135.1 Kofleriaceae bacterium | reverse complement strand
TCCTTCAGGAACTGCACGATCTCCTCGAGGTCGCGCTTGGCCGATGCGAGCCCGGCGACGTCCGCGAACGTCACGTTCGCCGGCGACTTCTCGAACTTCTTGCCGCGCCTCGTGAACGCGCCGAGCGGGCCACCGCCCGCCACCATGACCTTCTGCGCGCGCCGCGACAGCCACATCCACACGCCGATGATCAGCGCCCACGGCAAGAGGGCGAGCAGGATACGCACGAACGGCGGCGTCTCCGGACTCTCGACCCTGAGCTGCACGTGCTTGTCCTCGAGCAGCGGCACGAGGTTCTTGTCATCGGAGGGCGCGAGGGTGTGAAACGACGTCATCGTGCGGTCCTCGACGGTCTCGCTTGCTGTCAGCTGTCCGGACAGCGAGTCGCCGCGCATCACGACCGACTTGACCTTGCCGTCGCGGATCCATTGATACGCGGTCGAGTAGTCGACCTCCGGCTGCAGTGCGCTGCTGCCGCTGGTCTGCCACCAGTAGAACAACCCGAGCAGCGCGGCGACCACGAGCGGTGTTACCCACGAGCGGCGCTTCGGCTCGGGCACGCTCGATGGCGGCTTGTCGGCGCTCGGCGGACCCGGTTCCATATGATGGAGCACAGCAAGCAGCGGGCCTACACTTCGCGAGCGATCGCGGCAGGCGACCGCGAGAACTGCGCGTCGCGGCCGACATCGCGCAATTCCGGCGCGCGAGTCGCGCCCCGAGCAATCTTCAGCACCGCCCCATCGCGCTGTCCCGATCCGCGAACCGTTCGATCAAAGCTTTGCTCGGCGGCGCCCAACCTCGGAGCCCGCTCGCGCAGCCCAGATCAGGCGCTCGACCGATGGCACTTACCTTGCTGCCACACGCTGCGATCGCGTCGGGCAACGCGCCCGTGATCTCGCGGTCGCGCCTCTGTATCAGTGCGCGAGCGCCGCAGCATCGCGTAGCGGCTGGAGGTCGTGCGTCGGCACGCCGGCCTTCTCGGCGATCAGAAGCGCGCGCGTGAACAAGTCGCGTGCCGCGGCTGAATCTCCCATTCCGAGCTTCGCTCTTGCGAGCGAGGCGAGCGGCTTCCAGAGCTCGGGCTGCTCCGCGCCGCCCTCAGCCTCGAGCATGGCGATCGCACCGCGCGCGAAGCTCTCGGCATCGCTCCATGCGTGCTCGGAAACAGCCAGGTTGGCGCGCACGGTGCGAGTCTGTGGCAGTGCGCTCGAATTCGTTCGCTGCTCGAGCGCCAGCAGGTCGTCGAGCATCGCGCGTGACGCCGCGATCCGGCCAGCGTTGAACAGCAGCTCGGCGTAGTCAGTCGCGATCACGTGATAACTCGGGTGCAGCGTGCCAGGCACGATCTGTGCGAGCCCCTTGGCGCGCTCCATCATCGCGAGCGCGTCGTCGTAGTTGCCTTCCTGGGCGATCAGCTCCGCGAAGTTATCCAGCGTCGGGGCTAGCAGCGGGCTTCGCTTGCCATAGAGCCGCTCGCGCAACCCGAGCGCGCGCTCGAAAGCGGCACGCGCCTTCGCATTCTGACCGGTGTGTCGATAGCATACGCCCAGGTTCGAGAGCAGCAGCGCGACGTCCGGGTGGCCGGGCCCGACGGCAGCCTCGCGCAGCGCGAGCGCATGTTCGTAGTGCGGCAACGCTCGCTCGTAGGCTCCCGAACGTGTCAACGTGCTCGCGAACTGCGTCTCGCTGCCCGCAAACACTGGGCTGTCCTTGCCGAACGCGAGCTCAGCGTCGCGCAACGCCTGTTCGTGCAGGGCGAGGCCGGTCTGCAAGTCTCCGCGCTCGACGCTCACGACGGCGGTCGCGTCGTCGTCGTCATAACGGATCGCCGGATCGATCCCAGCGCGTGCGGCGAGCGCGCGGCCAACGTCGACCCAGGCCATGGCGTCTTGCGGCCGGCCAAGCGCGTCGGAGGTGAGCTCGGCGATCAAGAACGCACATTGTGCGGCCAGGGTGTCCCACCGCGATCGTAATGCCGCGTCCAGCGCCGACCGCAACGCAGCGCCGGCTTCGTCGTAGTTGCCGGCCATGTAAAGCGCGACGCCACGGGCCAGGTAACCCTTGGCCGCGGTGGGGCGCCAGTGAATTGCCAGCGAGCCGTCGATGACCTTCTGCGCGGCGGTCAACACGGCCAGGTAGTTGCCTACCGCTTGGGCGGCAAGCGCGTCCGCATATTTCCCGCCGAGCTCGGCGATCGCCGGCGCGAGCTCTCGGGGTGGCTTGTCCGGCTCGCGCAAACCCGCGACGTTCGCGCAGCTGGACAGTGACTCGAGTTGCGCGACGACGGCGTCGCCACGCTCGACGATCCTCGGATCGGCTTCAGCGAGCTGCTTCGCAAGTGCGCGCACGACGGCGAGCCGCTCGTCGTAGCAGTCCGCGCGCAGCGCGAGCGCCTCCTCATCTTGATCGCCGCGCACGCGTGTGGCCTGGCAGCTGTCAGTGACCGCGGCGGTCCATCGGCCGACGTAATCGTCGAGAGCGCGCTCGAGCCCGGCATACGACGCGCCCGCATACGGCACCTTGGTCGCCGCGAACCGAGCGCGCACCGCGTCCTTGACCGGCCGATCCCATACGCCATCGAGCCGCTGTTCAATCCCCTGACATGGCGCGGGCCCCGAACGCGCAGCGACGGCAAACAAGATCGCGCCCGTCACCACCGCGGCGGCGCCGCCGAGCGGCCATGCGAAGCGCCGCAGGTGGCGCGGTCCAGCATGCAACCTCGCGAGCCCGGTACCGCGAGCATCGGGGGCCTTCGCTAGGAGCTCGTCGATGGCGCGCGCGAGCCAGCGCGGCACATCGGGGCGCTTGCCGCGGACATCCGGCGCTGCGACGGAGGCATGACGTGCGGCCACTTCGAGCGGCTTACCAACGAACACTGGTTCACCGGCAAGCATTTCGTAGAGCACACAGCCCAGCGCGTAGAGGTCGGAGCGCGCGGTGACGGGTGTGTTCGCGATCTGTTCAGGTGCCATGTATCCGAGCGTGCCGCCGACGGCAGCGATCGGATTCTCGGCGTGCCGCGCGACTCCGAAGTCCATGAGGACGACGCGGTCCTTCGACAACATGACGTTCGCCGGCTTGAGGTCGCGGTGCACCACGCCCTGCGCATGGGCAGCGTCGAGCCCGTCAGCGATCGCACGCGCGATCCGGACTGCCTCGTCGATCGCGAGCCGCGGTTCGCGATGGAGTCGCGCAGCGAGGGTGTCGCCCGCGATATACTCCATCTTGACAAACTGGACTCCGTCGATCTCCTCGAGGTCGTAGGTGCGGCAGACGTTGCGATGCGTGACTCGCTGGGCGAGCCGGACCTCATTGCGAAGCGCCGCGAGTGCACTGACGCGGACGGCCTTGAGCGCAACATCCTCGCCGAGCTTTTCATCGGCGACGCGATAGACCGCGCCCATGCCACCCTTGCCGAGGAACTGGCGGACCGCGTACCGGTCGCCGAGTCGCTGCCCCTCCGACAGCGCGACCGGCTGCTCGGTCGGCAAACGTGCGGTCGAGCGCTGATCACTGTCCGTGCCCTCCGTGGGGCCGCCGGAGGGCCCGAGAATGGTCGCGGCGTGGGCGATGTCGCCCATGCCGCCGTTTCCCTCGGCCATTCGACGAGGATACTACGAGCATGCGGCAGCAGGAATCGCGACCGCCAACGTCCGTCGCGTTACGGATGATCACATCGGTGCCGCGCTCGCTCGATCGGATCTCGTAGTCGAGCTCGGTGCGGCCGTCGGGCCACGGACGCTCGAGCCGGTACGAGGAGTCGCGTCCTCGTCGGCGGACGCTCCACATGCACCATGACGGTATTTGCAACGTAGTTACGATAACGGTTTGACGTCACTGCACTCCCGCTATACGCACCCCCACTATTCCTGCATACTCGTTGCATCTATGGCGAGCGCGTCGTGTTCGGCGTAGCGCTGTCGATGTCGATCGCAGGGCTCATGATCGGGCCCGCGATCACGTCATGGGCGCACGGGCGCTCTGCGTGGCTGCGCGTGATCGACGCCGCGATGCTCGGCGTCGTCTTGCCGCTGCTACTGCTTCGGCTCGTGCCGCACATCGTCGAGGAGATCGGCGGGATCGCGGTGGCAGCCGTCGCGGTCGGCTACGTCGCGTTCTCGGTGCTCGAAGCGCGCACGCATACACGAGCGACGCAGCTGGGCGCCGCGATCTTGCTGCCGACGCTCGGGATCCATTCGTTCCTCGATGGCACCGCACTCGCGATCGCGTTCCAGCACGGAGGGACCGACGTGGCGGGTGCGACGCTCGGCGCGGCGCTCGTGCTGCATCGGATCCCCGAGGGGCTCGTGATCGCGACGGCACTCGTCCCCACACTCGGAGCTCGCGCCACGATGTACCGAGTCGCGGCGCTCGCCGCGATGACCGTGATCGGCGCCCTGATCGGGCGCGAGCTGCTCGCTCATACGCCGGATCGCGCGCTGCACGTCATCGTCGCCGTCGGCCTCGGTGTGATGCTGCGGATGGTCGTCCATAGCCACCATCACGATCACGCGGACGCCGGCGGACGCCGTGACTGGCTCGACGGCCTCGCGTTCGTCGCGGCCGCCGCGCTCTCGTTCGCGGTGCCGGCGCCGTGGCAGTTGTTCGAACAGAGCCAGCCGCACGAGCTGTCGGCGGCGCAAGCGATCGTCCCGCTGTTTCTCGAGACGGCGCCGTGGATCTTCGCCGCGCTGATCTTGGGGTTGGTCGCCGACCGGCTGGTGTCGGCACATCATGCGGATCGCTCGTGGCCCGCGGGATGGCTGGCGGGCGTGGTCCTCGCGATGTTCTGGCTCGGCCCGTGGTTTGCGGCGGCGCTGGCGCTGCTCGGCCCCGCGGCCGTGTGGTGGAGCTCCGCGCGCAAGCCGACGCTCGGCTCGTTCATTCCGCGCGCGAGGGCGGTCCTCCCGTCCTACGCGGCCGGCATCGCGATCGCCGTGACGGTCGAGGCCGCGGTCCCGGTGGACGCACTCGGTGAGGTCGCGGCGCTCGGATGGCTCGCGTTACCGATCGCGATCGCCGCCGCGTGTTTGATGCCGATGAGTGCAGCCGGGCTGGTTCCGATCGCTGCGATCCTCGTCCACAAGGGGCTCTGGCCCGGGTTCGGTCTGGCGTTCGTGCTCGCCGCGGTGGTGATCGCGTCGCGAGCGCGGGAGCTCCCGATCTCGTGGCGCGTGCCGGCCGCGATTCTTGCGACGAGCGCGCTCTCCATGCTGGTCGACCCGCTGTTCGTATCCCTCCCGCACCTGCACGAGATCGGCAATCACGAGCACGCCGCATTCGAGTACATGGCAGCGATTGCCGTCGCGGCATGGATCTTGTTCGAGCTCGTGCGTCGCGGCCCGCGGCCATTCCTCGAATCCATCCGCTAGCCTGACCAGACACGGATCGCGCTTGACTGAGCCGGGCAATCCGATCTATCAGTTCATCATTCGTTGAACTGTAATTTCGAAAGGATCCGACGATGAGCACGCACCAGGTTCACTCCAAGCACGATCACGTCCACGGTCCCAACTGCGGGCACCGCGCGGTACGGCACGGCAGCCATGTCGACTATCTCCATGATGGCCACCTCCACACGGCTCACGGCGATCACGTCGACGAGTGCTCGATCGCGGTCGACACCGCAAACCCCGCAGCTTGCACGTCGGGTCATTCCTGCAACGGACACGCGGCCGGGCACGTTCATGGCGCCGGCTGTGGACACGAGGCCGTGCCGCACGGCGACCATGTCGACTACTTGGTCGATGGCCACCTCCATCACGCGCACGCCGGTCATTGCGACGACCACGGCGTACTGCAGACCGCGTGATCCGGCGGCATCGACACTTCATCATTCGTACGCGTGATGGAATACTGGTGCCGTGAAGCGCACTCCAGGTCGGGCTCGTACCAGTCACATCCACGCTCGCCGCCCAGCTCGGAGACCGCCCTCCGACCTTGCATTCGCGCGCGCCGCGGCGCTATTTCGTGCCGCTGGCGACGTCGCCCGGCTGCGCCTGTTGCACACGCTCGCGCATTCCGAGTGGTGCGTGTCGGAGCTCGCGGCGAGCGAGGGCACCAAGCTGTCGACCCTCTCGCAGCAGCTGCGCCTACTTCATGCCGAGCGGATCGTGGAGCGTCGGCGCGACGGCAAGCACATCTACTACCGGCTCGTCGACGATCATGTTCGGGACCTGGTAAGGGCGGCGCTGGAACATGCGGGGGAGAGTCGCTAGACGCACATTAATTGTAGGTGCTTCAGCGCGAGGGCGTGATGCCTCGCACCGGCTCTCCAGCGCCCGCTTGACTCGACTTGTGGTTGCGTGCCAAAGATTGGCGCGTGGTAGTTGCAACGCGTCTGCAAGAGTTCCGTCGCGCCTCACGCGCGCGGCGCGCTCTCGCCGTCGTCGTTGGCTTCTCGTTCGTCCTGTCCGTGGTGCTGGCTTCGCATCACGAGGCGACCGCAACTCACGTTGTCGACCCTCACACGGGCCAGCTGCGTCACGCCGACGCGATCGAAGGCAACCATACGGGGAGTCAGTCCGACTACCACCCCACGGGCGATGGGCACTCGGACAACGACCTCTGCGCCCTCTCCGCGATGCTGCACCAAGCGGCGCGACCGAGTGTGGGGCATGCCGTCGCGCTCGTCTCGCGTGCAGTGCTTCGGGTACCAGCGACGCCCCGCAGCGTCGCATTTACGTACGCGGACATCTTCCGGCTCGCACCGAAGACGTCTCCACCTACCCGCGCCTGATCACGCGTAGACGAGATCGCGCATAGCGCGGTCTCGTCGGTCGCGCATTGCCGCTGCTGTCGCTCGCGATCTGTCGATCGAGCACAGCTGACAGGTCCGCTTCGATGCGTTCGCGCGTCGGTGCGGCTACAAGAGTACCCGTGATCCGTCCACTCCTTTCCATCGGCATCCTCATGCTCACACTCGTCGCGCTGCCTCGCGTCGCCCGGTCTCAACCGGTCGATGCGGGTGTGGCCGACGCGCCGCCTCCGGATGCCGCCCCGCCGCCGCCGCCGCCGCCGCCGCCGCAACCGATCGGCCATACCGAGGAGCCTCCTCAGGTCAAACAAGCGCAGCCGCCGCTCTATCCCGATCTTCCCGCGGGGAAGCCCAAGCCGATCGTCGATGTCGACGTGCACGTCGAGGTCGACGCGAGCGGAGTGCCGTACGACCCGCACGTGCTGTCGCCGCCGAATCCGCCATTCGACGATCTCGCGACCACGAGCGTGCTGTCGTGGACGTTCGAGCCCGCCAAGCGCGACGGTGTCGCGGTGCAAGGGCACGTCGACGTCAAGGTCCACTTCGATCCGAACGCGACGGCCGGCGAGGTGATCACGATGCACGGCACCGTGCGCGAGGCCACGAAGGAGCTGTCGCGCGGGGCGAGCACGATCGACATCACGCCCTCGAGGTTGTCGAAGACCGCGCAGGCGTCGGCCGGCAAGATCCT
Source organism: Kofleriaceae bacterium (assembly GCA_035500135.1). Taxonomy (GTDB): domain Bacteria; phylum Myxococcota_A; class Polyangia; order Haliangiales; family Haliangiaceae; genus JABFXX01. Next base: position 23,809 of record DATJXL010000194.1, on the reverse strand, counting down.
CGAGCAGGCACCGGGATTGTTTCTCGCGAACGAGGGCGGCGGCGGCCACGCCGATCAAGTCTTCTTGCGCGGGTTCGACGCCGAGCAAGGCCAGGACATCGAGTTCACGGTCGAAGGCGTACCGATCAACGAGGTCGATAACACCGACGGTCACGGCTACGCCGACACTCACTTCATCATTCCGGAGGTCGTCAAGAACCTGCACGTGATCGAAGGGCCCTTCGATCCGCACCAGGGCGACTTTGCGGTCGCCGGCAGCGCTGCGTACGAGCTCGGCGTGCTCGATCGCGGCCTGACGTTCGAGTACGGCTACGGCCAGTACGATACGCAACGCACGCTCGCGATCTGGGCCCCCCAGACCGAGCGCGACGCGACGTTCGGCGCCGTGCAGATCTTCAGCAGCGCCGGCTACGGCATCAATCGCGCGGACAACGCGGCGAGCGCGATGTCCCAGTACGAAGGCACGTTCGGCGAGCACGGCCTGTGGCGCGTGCTCGCGACGGCGTACGCCACGCACTACAAGTCCGCGGGTGTCGTTCGAGCCGACGACGTGGCCTCGGGCAAGATCAGCTACTACGGCACGGAAGACCCGAGCCAGGGCGGCGACGCGCAGCGCTACACGCTGTCGTTCTCGCTCGAGGATCCGGTCGAGGCCGGCGTCGCGAAGCAGCAGGTGTTCCTCACGTTTCGCACGCTGCGCATCGTCGAGGACTTCACCGGCTTCTTGCTCGATAACCCCGAGCCCGGGCAATCGTTTCACCCGCAGCGCGGCGATGCGATCGAGCAGGACTACGACGCGATCACCGCCGGCGCGCGCGGCTCCTACAAGCTCACCGGAAAGGCGTTCGACCAGGATCAGTCGCTCGAGCTCGGCTACTACGCGCGCTACGACCACACCGATCCCGCGATCCAGCGCCTGCGATTCGGGACCGACATTCCGTACCTCATCGACACGACGCTGACGACCGACATCGTCGATCTCGCGGCCTACGCGGATCTCGACCTGCATCCGACGAGCTGGCTCACCCTGCGCGGCGGCGCGCGCCAGGAGTTCTTCAGCTACGACATCCTCAACAACTGCGCGACCGACGGCGCGTACCAGCGGAACGAGCCGCTGAACGTGCTGTGCCCGGCGTACGACTCGGCGGGCGAGCGCCAGCCGACCGCGCGCATCGCCGCGACCGGCGTGATCACCGAGCCGAAGGTGACCGCGCTCGCGAACGTTCCGGGCCACGTCCAGCTCACCGCGAGCGCGGGCATCGGCGCGCAGTCGCTCGACGCCGCGTACATCAGCCAGGACGAGAACGCGCCGTTCTCCGAGCTCAAGGCATACGAGGGCGGCGCGATCTATCACGACAGCTTCACGACCGAAGGCGCGACCCGGCCCGATCTCGACCTCACCGCGCGTGCCGTCGGGTACTACACGCACGTCGACCGCGATCTGATCTTCGATCCGCTGCAGGGCAGGCTGTCGGCCTCGACCGGCACCACGCGGCGCGGATTCGTGCTCGCCGCGCACGCGGCCAGCCCGTGGCTCAACGAGCTCGCGTCGTTCACGTACGCGTACGCGACCTACGATGCGGATCACACGCTGGTGCCGTACGTGCCGAGCACGGTCGCGCGCTCGGATACGTCCGTCGTGCACGCGTTGCCCGACATGTTCGAGATCGACGATCGCCCGCTGATCGGATCGGCCGGCCTCGGGCTCAACTTCGTCGGGCCGCGCGCGCTGCCGCTCGGCCAGGTCTCGCAGTCGACGTTCACGATGGATGCCTCGGCGAGCGTGCGCTGGCGCTACCTCCGACTCGGCGCCCAGGTGTGGAACGTCCTGAACGCGCGCTATCCGCTGACCGAGTACTTCTACGCGTCGGACTTTCACAACGGACCGCCCTACGCCACGCTCGCGCCGACCCTGAACTTCACGGCGGCGCCGCCGCGCACGGTGATGTTCACGCTCGCGTTCCTGTTCGACCAGGAGGCGCGGCGATGACGCGGATCGCAACGCTAACGCTCGCTGCGCTCGCAGCCTGCGCGAACACGACCGGCGGCGACCTCATCAAGCTGCCGCTCGAGGCCGGTGGCGTCGCGCGCGATTCGACCCAGCCGCTGACGATCGCGTCGCCGATGGGCTGGACGATCACGCTGCAACAGGCGGTGATCGCGGTCGGCCCGCTGTACTTCAACGTCGATCCGCCGCCGACCGGCGAGTTCCGATCGGGCACGGTCATCATCGAGGCGACCGAGCAGACGATTGTCGACGCGCTCGACCCCACCCTTCACGACGTGCCGGGCGGCGCGGACGGCGAGACCGGCCACGCGGTGTCGGTCGAGATCGGCCTGTTGCCGCCGGATCAGACCAACCAGCTCGCGGATCCATGTGACGCCGAGATCATCGGCGGAGGGTTCGCGTACATCACCGGCTCCGCGGTGATGGGTACGACGACGGTCCCGTTCCAGGGTCAGATCGTCGTCGATAACACGCTCGTCACCACGACCGAGCCGCTCGCGGACCTGCAGCGCATCAAAGGCGCCGGCGTCGACCTCACGTTCACCGCAGCACCGAGCGAGCTCGACCTGCGCGTCGACCCGTCGCACTGGTTCGATCAGACCGACTTCAGCCAGATCGCAACCGGCGCGCCGCCGATCGGCGGCTACACGTGGATGACCGATTCGACGTTCGCCGCGCAGCTGTTGCAAGGCGTGAAGACCGAGACCGATGTCTACAACTTTCAACTCGTACCCGATGGCAGTTGAGTCACCTGAAGGAGAATCCCGTGAATACCATCCGATCCAGCCTGATCCTCTCGAGCGCGTGCGCGCTCGCCGCCGCATGCGGTAGCAGCAACAACACGAAGACGCCCGACGCGCCGGTATCCACAGCCGATGGCGGGCTGAACCCGCTCGGCTCGTTCGACCCAGGGTTCACGCCGACCAGCCCGAACACCCCGCTGTCGATCGAGGTCACGATCTCGGGCGAGACGCTCGGCGAGAACGGCCTGCCGTTCACGCCGATCAACGTGGGCGACCCGCAGTTCGTCGATGGCTGGAGCGTGTCGTTCGAGAAGTACATCGTCGTGATCGGAAACGTCCGGCTGTCGCCGAACGCGACGCAGTACTCGAATCAGCAGCAGCTCAATACGATCGTCGCGACCAAGCCCGGGCCGTACGCGATCGACGTCCATCAGCTCGCGACCGACGGGTTCAACGGCTTCGTCGGCGCCGATGGCGAAGAGCCCGCCGGCGGCATCTTCAAGTGGGACACGCAGGACGACGGCACGGCGTTCGATTCCGGAACGCTGTATGCGTTCAGCTACGACACGGTCCCGGCGCAGTACCCGGCGACCCAGGTCAACTTCACGAAGGACGACGAGGTCGCCTACGCGGAGATGGTCAAGAACCACTGGAACAAGTACATCGAGGCGCGCGCGACGTTCGTCGCGACCGGCAAGTACCCGAACGCGGCCATCGAGAGCAAGTTCGAGTCGCTCGCGGGTGGCGTCTACGACACGGGGATGCAGGCGTACACGACGCCGCCGCAGGTGCACTTCATCTTCGGCTGGAACGACGCGACGTCGAGCATCAACTGCATCAACCCGTTCAACGGGGATATGGACGAAGCGAACCTCGCGAACCGCGGCGTGCAGCCCAACACGAACGGCGCCACGATCGCGCAGGTCACGATCCATACCGACCACGTGTTCTGGGACAAGCTCAAGCAGGAGGGCACACCGCTGCGCATGGACCACATCGCCGCGTGGGCCGGCGCCGACACCAACACGACGCCGCTCGATCTCGGCTCGCTCGGGACCAAGCCGCTCGCGCTCACGTTCTCCGACGGCACGCCGCTGCCGGATCGCGCGCCGTACCTGAACAACCCGACCGGCACGTTCACGTCGGATCAGACCGATCCGACCCATGTCACGCTCGATCTCAACGGCGTGACGGCGTCGGACATCTCGGGGCTGTCGGCGTTCATGGCGTTCTCCGCGCAATCGCAGACGCACCTCAACGCGAACGGCCTTTGCTACATCGTCGGTCAGAACGCATCCGATCCGTTCTACGACCCCGTGATCGCGCCGGGCATGTAAGTCGGTTCGTCGACCGTCGTGAAGCACGAACTACGATCGGCGATCCGCGACGCCGGGATCCGAGCGACGTCGCAGCGGATCGCCGTGCTCGAGGTCCTCGGTGAAGCGGAGAGGCCGATGAGCCACACCGAGGTCTTCGAGCGGCTGGGTGCGGTCGAAGAAGTCCGGACGACGATCTATCGCAATCTGCTCGATCTCGCGCGCGTCGGGCTCGTGCGCCGCTCCGACCACGGCGACCACACATGGAGGTTCGAGGTCGTTCGCGGCGAGCCGCACGGTCCGATGCATCCCCACTTCGTTTGCACGAGGTGTGGCGACATCATCTGCCTGTCGACGATGGAGATTGTCGTCGATCGCGTGACGTCTCCGCGTGCGATCCAGAAGGGTGAGTTCGAAATCCAGGTCCGAGGCACCTGTGATGCGTGTGACTCGCCGAGTCGCGGCCGGCGCACCGCGGCTCGGGCGGGCGCACGAAACGTCTCGCCATGACCGTGCCCGCGGACGTGGCAACGACCAAGCACGATCGCTATCGAGGCGTGCTTCGCGTGCTGTTCGCGTCTGCGATGGCAGGAGCGATCGGAGGGTTGGGGGCAGCCGCCGTCGCACCGGCCGCGGCGCTGCTAGACGGCGTCGTCGTGCTCGGTCTGTCTGCCTGCGTGATCGCTGCGGTAGCGTTCGCGCGCGCGATCGAGCGAGTCGAGGTCCCGCCCGAGTCCGTGGCGATCGAGCCGGCCGCGGCGGTCGAGCCGGCCGCCACCGAAGCAGCGACCGAAGGCGCGCCAGTCACGCCGGCTCCGTCCAAACCGCCTCCACCGCCGACACCCGCGGCCGACCTCGAGACCCTGCGAAACTGGATCGGCGCTGGCGGTCTCGTCGCGCTCGTGCTCGAGCACGTGTGGATCTTCAGTGCCGTGCGGCGTGCGACGCCGGCTGCCACGGTCGCGGTGGTCATCGCGTGCGTCGTCGCAGCAGCCAGCGCCGCTCTGGTCGCGCGCTATCTCGGCTCGATCGAGCCGCAGCAACTGCCCGAGGGAGCTCCGCTCGCCCGCGGCGCGCGTGTCGCGGCGTGGTTGTTGGTCCTGACCGCGATCGAAGTCGTCGCCGCGCGAGTCGGGCTCTCGACGCTGTTCTACATCGCGCATCTCGCCGCGGCGGTGGTCATTGCAAGCACATGCGTCGGTCTACTCCGCAGCCGGATCGATCCCGTGCATCCGCGGTTTCCCGTCGAGCTCGCGGTGCCGTCCGTGCTCGGTGCTCGTGCGAACGTGGTCGCGAGCGTGCTGGATGCCGGCGAGCGCCAGCTCGGTATCGATCTACGATCCACCTGGGCCCTCACCGTGGTCCGGCGCAGCGTGCTGCCGCTCGCGCTCGGACTCGCCGTGCTCGCGTGGCTGTCCACGGCCATTTCGATCGTGCCCTCCAACGAGCGCGCGCTGCTCGAGCGCTTCGGCGTCCCGGCGGAAGGCTCGGTACTGTCCCCCGGGATTCACGTCCACTGGCCGTGGCCGATCGATCGCGTCTTGCAGATTCCGGTCCAGCGCGTGCGCTCGTTGACGGTGGGGCATGAAGGTGAAGAGAAGGGCCCGGAGAATGTGTTGTGGGCACAGCAACACGCGGCGAACGAGTACACGCTGCTGCTCGGCAATGGCCGCGACCTGATCACGGTCGATGCGACCGTACAGTTTCGCATCGTCGACGCGCGCGCGTGGGCGTACTCGTGCTCGAACCCGAGCGATGCGTTGCGCGCGATCGCGTATCGCGCGGTGATGCGTGCGACCGTCGACCGCACGCTCGCCGACGCGCTGTCGGAGAACGTCGCGACCTTGACAAAGGGGATGCGGGAGGCGGTCCAGCACGACGCCAACGAGCTCGGGCTCGGCGTCGAGATCGTCGACTTCACGATCGGCGGGATGCACCCGCCGGTGCCGGTCGCGAACGCCTACCAGGCCGTCGTGTCGGCGGAGCTGGGCAAGATCACCGCATCCGTCCAAGCGCGGGCGGAGCGCAATCGTGTCATCCCGGCAGCCGAAGCCGATGCCGACAGCGCCGCGAACACCGCGAGCGCCGAAGCGGCCGAGCGGCGCGCGCGTGCGGCCGGCGAGGCGTGGAGCTTTCGCGCGCTCGAAGCGCAGTACAACACCGCGCCCGACGAGTATCGGTTCCGGCGTCGGCTGGAGACCCTCGAGACGTGGCTCGCCGGGCGCGCTGTCACCATTGTCGACGATCGCATCATGAAGGACGGCGGTGGACTATGGCTCAAACCGTGACACGCGCGCGGGGCCGCTGGCTCCGCTTTGGTTTCGGAATCCTCGCACTCGCGGCGATCGTGCTGCACGCGTCCGCAGTCGTCGTGCGCGAAGGACAGGCCGCGGTCGTCACGCGGCTCGGAGAGCCGTTGCGCACCGCGAGCGAGCCAGGACTGCACTGGAAGCTGCCGTGGCCGATCGACGAGGCGACCTATCTCGACATGCGGCGCCGCGTCTACGAAACGGGCCACACCGAGATGCTCACGCGCGACAAGAAGAACGTCATCGCGCGCACGTTCGTCGTGTGGCGGATCGGCGACCCCTTGCTGTTCAGCCAGGCGGTCGGTGATGAATCGCAAGCCGACGGCAAGCTCGATGGTCTCCTGACCAACGCGGCGATCGCGACGCTCGGTGGCCACGACTTGTCCGCGCTCGTCAGCACCGACCCGAAGGACCTGCAGGTCGACCAGATCGAAGGCGAGCTCGTGTCCTCGACCGCGACGGTGGCGTCGAAAAACTACGGGATCGTGATCGATCAGATCCGGCTCGAACGGATCTCGCTACCCGAGGAGAACGTGGCGGCGGTGTTCAACCAGATGCGCGCGGAGCGCCGCGAGTTCGCCGCGAAGTATCAGGCCGAGGGCGAGCGCGATGCGAAACGCATTCGGTCGGAGGCGGACCTCGAGGCTGCGAAGATCCGCGCGAAGGGCGACGAGGAGGCGGCGAGGATCCGCGGCGAGTCGGCCGCCGACGTCGCGAAGACCTATGCCGACGCGCACAAGGTCGATCCGCAACTGTATCGCTTCACGCGATCGCTCGAGTCGCTTCAGAGGATCGTGTCCCCCACGACATCGCTCATCCTACGCACCGACTCGGAGCCGTTTTCTCTGCTGCAGAACCAGCCGCCGAAATGAGGCCGTCGCAGACCACCTCGGAGGTCGCGCGACTGGTCACGCCGCTGGCCCGCGTGCTCGATGCCGCATGGCGGCGCATGCACTGGTGGTTGGCAGCGATGGTCGTGCTCTACGCATTATCGGGAATCCGGGTGATCCGGTCCGGGGAGGTCGGCGTCGTGCTGCACTGGGGCCGCGCCATCGGCGGGACGCACGGACCAGGCGCGATGTACGCACTGCCGTGGCCGATCGACGAGGTCGTACGCGCTCCGGTCAAACAGATCTCTGAGCTCCAGATCGACACGCTGCGCGATACGCCGCAGTTTGGCCCGCTCGATCCCGTGAAGCAGGGCTACGCCCTCACCGGTGATCACAACATCGTGCACGTGCAGATCGTCGCGCACTATCGCGTGCGCGATCCGGCGGCATGGGCGTTTTACGGTCCGAGCCCCGACGACGTGTTGCGCACCGAGGTCACGGCGGCGATGGTGCGATCGCTGGGCGAGATGGGGGTCGATCGCGTGCTGTCGGACGGTCGCAAGCAGCTCGTCGCGACCGCGACCCGACGTGCGCAGGCTGGCCTCGATGCGGCGCAGTCGGGGCTCGAGCTGACCGGGCTCGAGCTCACGCGACTCGTTCCACCGGCCGCGGTGGCCCGCGACTTCGACGCCGTGCAGAGCGCCTTCATCGGGGCCGAGACCGCGAAGAAGCAGGCGCAGGCGTACGCACAAGCCGCTGTTCCCGCCGCACAGGCTGGCGCGAATCAGGCGGTCCAGACTGCACACGCGGAGGCGGCCGGCGCGCGCGGACGGGCCGACAGCGATGCCCGCGCGTTTGTCGCGCTCGCCGAGCAAGTACGGCAGAACCCTGTCGTCGTGCGCGAACGGCTCTACCGCGAGGGCGTCGAGCAGGCGATCTGGCACGCGACTACGCGCTGGGTACCTCCACCCGTGGGCGCGCGATACTCGGATCTCCGCATCGAGCTCGAGCGGAGCGACGTGGGACCGGCGCACGAACGTCCATCGGCGACGCCCTCGCGACCGACCACGCCGCCGCGCGCGTCCGACGAGGCAGCTCCGCTGCAGCCGCCCGGGGAAGACTGATGGCGGACACGCGCACGGCCATGCCCATCGCGCTCGCCGCCGACGAGCGCCGGCGGATCACCGTGCGGCTCGGCACCGGCCTCGCCGGCTTGGGCTTGCTCGCGTTCGGCACCCTGCTCGTGCACGTCGCGCCAGACCAGTGGCAGGTCGGCGAGCTGTGCCGCGGGCTCGCGGCACTGGTGATCGCGATCCCGACGCTGATCTCGGGAATCCGCGGCATCGTCACCGGCGACGCGCGCCGCACGACCGATCAGCTCGTCGCGATCGCGGTGCTAGCCGCAGCCTCGACCGGCCAGTTCGTGACCGCGACCCTGATCCCGCTGTTTCTCGAGCTCGGCCGCCTGTTCGAGGAGCGCAGCGCGCTCGGTGCACGCGCAGCCATCGATGGCATCCGCGCGCTCGCCGCGCGCCAAGCGGTCAAGCTGCGCGGCGACGAGGAGCGCCGCGTCGATCCCGACACGCTCGTTCCCGGCGACGAGATCGTGGTGCGTCCCGGCGAGCGGATCGCGGTCGATGGCACCGTGTTGACCGGCCGCGCAGCTGTCGATGCATCGGCGATCACGGGCGAATCGATGCATGACGACGTCGGGCCCGGCAGTCCGGTGTTCGCCGGGTCGATCGCGCTCGACGGAATGCTCAAGATCCAAGTGCGCGGCGCCGGCTCCGATACGGTGCTCGGCCGGGTCGTCAAGCTGCTCGCCGACGTCGAGCGCGCCTCCGTGCCGATCCTGCGGCTGTTCGAGCAGCGCGCCGGCGTGTGGCTGCCGCTCGTGCTCACGCTCGCCGCGACCACGCTGTTCTTCACGAAGGATCTATCGCGCGCGATCACGGTGCTCGTGGTGGCCACACCGACCGCGCTGGTCGTCGCCGGTCCGGCTGCCATGGTCGCGGCCATGAGCGTCGCGACGCGGCTGCGCGTCCTGGTCAAGAGCTCGGACTTCTTCGAGCGCGCCTCGGACGTCGATACGCTGATCCTCGACAAGACCGGCACGGTGACGCTGGGCGTGCCGACGGTGACCGAGCTGCGCCCGATCACGGGCGTCTCGGACGACGAGTTGCTCGCGAGCGCGGTCGCGTGCGCGTTCGGGTCGCTGCACCCGGTGTCGCGCGCGGTCGTCGTGGCAGGGCACGCGCGCGGCATCGTGGCGCGGCCTACCGAGGTCGAGGAGCGTCCGGGGCTCGGAGTGCTCGCGACCGTCGACGGGGAACCGTGCCTGCTCGGCAGACGAGCGTTGCTCGCCGCACAGGGCGTCGAGGTCACCGCGGAGGATGATGACGTCTCGCACGTGCTGGTCGCGCGCGCTGGCCGATATCTCGGTCAGATCGTGTTGCGCGACCGGCCGCGCGACGACGCCTACGATGCGCTCGCCGCGATGCGCGCGCTCGGCATCGACCGCTTCGTGCTGCTCACCGGCGACCGCGCAGCCGCCGCGCGTGAGGTCGGCACGGCCCTCGGCATGGACGAGGTGATCGCCGAGGTGTTGCCGGCTCAGAAGCTCGACGTGATCCGCGCTCACCAGAAGGAAGGCCGCGTCGTGATGATGGTCGGCGACGGCGTCAACGACGCGCCCGCGCTTGCGGGTGCCGATGTCGGCGTTGCGGTCGGTGCGGAGCTCAACGAGGTCGCCCTCGGAGGCGCCGATGCCGCGCTACTCGGTGCCGACCTCGCCCGGTTGCCACGCCTCATCCAGCTCGCCGACACCACGCGCCGCATCCTCGGCCAGAACGTCTGGTTGGCCTTCGGCCTTTCGCTCGTGCTCATCGCGCTTGCCGCTGTGGGCGCGCTCGATCCAGTCACAGGCGCACTGGCGCAGAGCGTCGCCGTGATCGCGGTGGTGGCCAACAGCGCGCGTATCTTCGTGTTCGGCGACACGGCGCCGACCGCTCTCGATCCGCCGGCCGAGTTACCCGATGCTGCGGTGTAGCGTTACATCCTCGGGGCAGCGGGCGGCTTGGATGCGACCCGGCCCGTCGGCCGGGCGCCGCGGTTCGCGCGGGCGCGGCGAACCGCGTTTGTCTGTCCTCGGAGCGGTGCGCGATGCCGATGCCGCGCGCGAGCTGGTGATCGAGCTGTCATGAGCTGACGCTGAGCCGGCTCGCCGGCCTCGGTGCTCAGTGCCTTGCGACGCAGTTGGCTTGCATGTCCGCGGCGAGCGCGGCCGCGTTGTTCTTCGCATAGGTTTCGGTGTCGCACGACGGATCGCACACGATATGCGGCACGCACTTCGTACCGGCCGCGCAGCCGTAGAACGGCGTGGCCACTTGCACCGACAGCAGCCCGGTGTACGTGTCGGGCGTGGCGAGGTCTGCGTCCGTGCCGAAGATGTAGACTGCCTGCCCCTGCGTCGCGTTGGGGTGGTTCGTGCACATGAACACCGACAACGAGGTCTGCGACATCGTCATCGGCGCGAAGCCGCTCGTGACCAGGCTCTGTGCTTGCAGCGCTGCTGTTTCGCTTGCCGTTTGGGTGTGGCCCGCGACGTCGCAGTTGGTGTCGTGCGTGTCCATCTGAACGAGCTGGACCGGACCGGTCTGCGGCGAGCTCGAGCCGTCGAGGAAGCTGTACTCGGGCTGGGTATCGGCCGGCAGCCCGCTGCACACCACGGCGGTGTTCTGCTGGGGCGTGGTGAGATCGCAACCTTTGTCGAAGCGCGCGTACGGCGTGGCCGACACGAGCTGCACGTGGTCCAGCAGGTCTTGTCCGTTGTTGTGCATCACCTGGTAGAGCAGCTCGGACGAGCCGGCGCTGTTGCCGGTGGCGCACAGCGGCGTCGTCGTCGACGTCCGCAGGTAAGTGTGGACCCACTCGATCAGCGCCTGCGTCCTTTGCGATGCGTTCAGCACGTTTCCGGACAGCCCGTCGTCGGCCCAGTTGGAGTTCCATGCGACCACGAGCTGGCGCAGGCAGTACGGCGATCCGCTGCCGAGGCTGCCATACGGCAGCAATGCGCTCTCGCCGTTACTTCCCGCGAGCTCGAGGACGTCGCCGTTCGTGCTCGTGCACGCCGACGCGGGCGGAATGACGTAGAGACAAGCGCCGATCGTGGCGAACATCGAGCCCGTCACCTGGAGGTGAATCGTCTGCGTCGCGCCGGGCACGGACATGCCGCACCGCGAGGAGCCGGTCTGGTCGTCACACGCGACCGGATCTCCCTGTGCGGGGCACGCGCCGGTGCCGGAGCTGCTGTCGGGCGGCGGCGCATCGGGGACAGCGGGCGCGTCGGTCGTCGCTTTGGAGCTGCCGCCGCACGCGGCCAGGAGCGTGACGAGAACCGGTAGGAATGGGCGCATGGCGCCATGACGAGCAAAGCACGGACCATCGGCCAAGCGACTGTTCTCGTTGTCCGCGCCTCGCGCTTGCGCGCATTCCGGCGCTCGGTTGCGCACGATCCTTCTCAAGGTGACAATGATCCGCGATGACGGCCGCTGGCGGATGTGACGGGCCTCGCACCGAGACCGTCGTCCGGCCTGCGGCGGATCGCCGGCTACTCGTGTTGTGCGACGGTAGCCTGCAGGCCCACGCCCTGCCGGCGAACGGCGAGGTCCAGATCGGACGGTCCAGCGAGGCCGACGTTCACGTCGACCATCCCAGCGTATCGCGAATCCACGCGGTCCTGTCGCTGTCGCCCACGCTCGCGGTGCGCGATCGCAGCAGCCACAACGGCACGCGCGTGGGCGGGCAGCTGCTACGTGCGGACGAGGTGCGCGCGATCGCCCCCGGCGAAGCGATCGAGCTCGGCAGCGTCACGTTGATCGTGCAGGATCGCGTCGACGAATCGGCGCCTGCCGCGAGCACGAGCACGCCGTCGTCGGGCAAGCTCGATTCGATCGACGTCGCCGCCGAGCGGATCGCGCGGACGTCGATCACCGTGCTCATTCTGGGCGAAACCGGTGCCGGCAAGGAGGTGCTCGCCGAGCGGCTCCACGCGCTGTCGCCGCGCGCGGCCGAACCGCTCATCAAGATCCACTGCGCCGCGCTGCCCGAATCGCTGATCGAGAGCGAGCTATTCGGCCACGAGAAGGGCGCGTTCACCGGCGCCGATACAACCAAGCCGGGACGGCTCGAGAGCGCGCATCGCGGGACCGTGTTCCTCGACGAGATCGGCGAGCTCGCGCCTGCGATCCAGGTCAAGCTGCTGCGCGTGCTCGAAGAACGCGCCGTGTGGCGCGTCGGCGCGCTCGCCGCTCGCCCGATCGACGTGCGCTTCTTGGCCGCGACCAACCGCGATCTCGAAGCCGAGGTCGCGGCGGGCCGCTTCCGTGCCGACCTCTACTTCCGCATTGCCGGCGCGTCGCTTCGCGTGCCCCCGCTGCGCGAACGCGTGAACGAGATCGCGCCTCTGGCGATGCAATTCGCGCGCGAGGCAGGCGAGCGTCTCGGCCGCCCGAACACCACGCTCGATCCGCGCGCGCTCGCTCTGCTGCGCGCGTACGCGTTTCCCGGCAACGTGCGCGAGCTACGCAACCTCGTCGAGCGCGCGGTCGCGCTCGCAGACGGCCCGTCGGTCACGGTCGAGAGCTTCCCGCCGGAGCTCGCGGCGCGACCGGCGGCGGCTGGCGCGCCGCTGTCCTCGGCGGTCGACGACTTCGAGCGCAAGCAGGTGGTCGAGGCGCTCGCGCAGGCCGGTGGCAATCAAAGCCGCGCCGCCGCGCTGCTCGGCATCTCGCGGCGCGCGCTCGTCACGCGCCTGTCCCGCTACGGCATGACGCGTCCGCGGAAGCGCGCGCGATGAATGCGATCGGCCGCTACAGCGTGCTCGCACCGCTCGCTCGCGGCGGCATGGCCGAGCTGTTCCTGTCCCGCTTCGAGCCGGTGGCGGGCTTCGAAAAGATCGTCGTCGTCAAGCTGCTACGCGACGAGCTCGCACGCTCCACGCAGTACGTCGAGCTGTTCCGGCACGAGGCTCACGTCATGCTCGGGCTCGTTCATCCGAACATCGCCCAGGTGTTCGATGTCGGAGAGTGCGAGCAGCGGCCGTTCCTCGTCATGGAATACGTGCCCGGTTGTGACCTGCGCGTGCTGCTCAAGCGCGCCGCCCGGCGCGGTATCCAGATCCCGCTCGGCGATGCGATCGCGATCGGGATCGGCGCGTGTGCCGGGTTGCACTACGCGCACGAACAACGCGGCGCGGATGGCCGCCCGCTCGACCTCGTCCATCGCGACGTCACGCCGGGCAACGTGCTGGTGAGTTTCGACGGCACCGTGAAGCTGGTCGACTTCGGGATCGCGAAGTCGAGCCTGCGCGACCGCGACACGTCGGCCGGCGAGCTGCGCGGCACGCTGCCGTACCTCTCGCCGGAGCAATGCGGTAAGCAGCCGATCGATCGGCGCAGCGATCTGTTTTCGCTGTGCGCGCTGCTGTACGAGATCTCCACGGGGTCGCGTCTTCACGATGCGAAGAGTGACTACGAAGTGATGCGCCAGATCATGCAGGTGCCGCCGCCTGCACCCGGTTCTGTCCGGTCCGATTATCCGGCCGGGCTCGCCGAGATCGTGGTGAAGGGGCTCGGGAAGGATCCCGCCGAGCGGTGGGCGACGGCGCAGGAGCTCCAGATCGCGCTCGAGGAGCTCGCGGCCGCCGAACGCATTCGGGTGTCGCCGCTGTCGCTCGCGCGAACGGTGCGCGAGCTGCGCGACGACAGCATCGACACCCAGGTCGCGGGCGAGCGGGTCACCGCGCCGACGCTGCGGGACGCCGGCCGGTTGCACGAGTCCGAGCCGATGACGATCTACAAGTCGGCGGCTCATCGCGCGCAGGCCATGTCCGCGGAGCGCCGGTCGCGCGGCGGCATCTTGCTCGCGCTCGCCGACGACATCGGCGTGTGGGCCGGCGAGCTCGCGCGCCGCGAAGCGCTGCGCTTGCTGCCGGAGGATCTCGACGTCGATCAATACTATTCGGTCGCGTACCTGAGCCTGCTCGTCGAGCATGCCGCGGCCTACGGGTTTCGTCCGAGCCAGGTCGGCGCGCTCGTCCATCCGCGCATCCGCGGCGCCTATCCGGCGGCGTTTACCCAGCCCGTGCGCTCGGTCGCCGACATCGCCGCGGCCGAGACCGCGTGGACCCGCACGATGACCGACCAACCCAGCAGCTTCCGCTTCGCCGAGCTGGGTCCGACGGCCGTGCGCGTGACCCGGGTCGCCAACAGCTACCCATGCGGCTTCGTCGGCGGCCTGCTCGAAGGCTTGTTCCTGGCCCTCGGCCTCGCCGTGCCGGTGATCCACGAAGTCCGGTGTCGCTGGGTCGATGGCGGTGACTGCACATACGACCTCGCGCTGGACCGCCCGGTGGCCTGACCGCGGCGCGCGGAGCGCCGTTTCGCCTTTGAGGAGTGTCGCGACGAAGTCGACGCCGTCGATCATGCGCAGCGCGACGCGCTGCTCCGGCTGACGCCGACGCTCGACCGAGCGTCACTGCAGGGTCGCGCTCAGCAGCTCGCCGTAGCCGAGCCCGAGGTCCATCTCGTCGCTCCAGGTCACCGTCAGCGACGCGCCGGGCGTCGTCGTCTCGTACTCGATCGTGTACGCGGCGTGCCACGTGCCCGTGCCCTGGAACTGGTCGTCGCTGTACGCGGGCGCCGAGCCGTCGCTCAGGGCGAGCTGCAGCTTGCCCTGGCAGGCCCTGCCGCCGACGTACAGCTTCAGCGTCTGCGTGGCTGCGCTCGCCGCGACCGACAGCGTGACTCCCGGACCGAACATGACCGCGAGCCCGGTCCCGGTCGCGGTCACGGTCGCGTCGGGTGTTCCGTCGCTCCAGCTCGCGGTGACGGCCACGTTCTGTAGAGCGGCGGCGGTGCCTGTCGCGTTGCCGATCGCGACCCCAGCGAGCTTGTGATCGAAGCTCGATCCCATGAGACCCCAGTGCGCCCAGTCGAGCGTGCCTTCATCGGTGAGGTTGACATCGCCGTCGGCTTGCGCGGCTGCCGTCACGACGATCGATCCCGTGGCGGGGCCATCGAGCGCCCGGCCATCGGCCACGCTCGCGCTCCCGTCCACGCCCGCATCGCTCGCGTGCGACGGTGTGTCGAGCCCGAGCAGCTGTCGGCACCCAACCAGCGCGATCACGGTCGCGAACCACCCGCGCATCGCTTCATTATAGAGGCGTTGCGACTAGGGCGCGATCGCGACATGGGCGCCGCCGGTCAGATCCGCGGTGGCGCACACTTGCCAGCCGCCGGACGACGGCTGCGCCCACAGCTCGAGCGGATACTGCTGGCTCACCGGCACGCTGCCTTCGTACATCTCGCGCGCCGCGACGAGATGACCGCTCGGTGCCACCGCGAGGTCGTCGAACAACAGCCCGGCCTCCGGACCGACGCGCGGTGCGGAACGGTCACGCGTGCGCGGCGCGGCCGTGGCGACGGATCGAGGTGCGTCTGCGCGAGATCGAGCTGCCAGCTCGTGTTCGTCGGATCGCTCGCCGCGAGCACACCACGCGCTGTTCGGCTAGACCGCGTCTTCCGCCGCCGCGCGGCATCGGGCGAGCCATGCGTCGACTTCGCCCTTCGCGAGCTCCTCCGCGACGTCGACGCGCGCGCGAAGGGCCGAGAACGACCGCCCGAGGTCCCACGTCCGCCTTGGCCCTTGTCGCCCGACCAGGACGACGAGCTTGCCGTCGATCCGCGGGACGTCGTCGGGAACGCCTTCGTTCCAGATCCAGTCCACGAGCGGGATGTCCTTGGGCGAGCCGACGTCGAACTGCGCCCCGCGGTACGTGTAGAGGTTGAACGCGCCCGTCACGTACGTCCGACTCGCCGTGTCCGCGTCGCCGCGAACCACCGCGAGGACGTCGGGCGGGTTGCGCGTGCCGGGGAGCCCTCGCTCGAGGAGCGCGTCCTCGACGAGCGCGCGCAGGTCGAAGTTCGACACGATTCCGTCGAGGACCATCCGGAAGCCGCGCCCCGACGCCGGATCGAGGACGATGGCTTCGGCGCCGAGCAGAACGCCGAGGAGCACGTGAAGCCACCGCGCGTCCGATCGGCGCATGGCCGCCGCGACCCGTCGGAGCTCCGCGTCCTTGGTGGCGCGCTCGAGCAGCGCGCGGTGGCGCGTGAGGCACGCGACGTTCGGAAGCACCCACTGTTTGAGGCGCGCGAGCGCGGCGGCGCCGGATGGATCGGAGCTCTTGTGCGCGCCGAAGACCTCGTGCGGGATCGCTCGTCCATCGACGTGCAGTAGCTCCTTCGCATCGGCGGGGTCGTCATCGTTCGGGGGCGGGACGTCGCGCAAGCACGCGTCGGCGAACCGGCGCGCCGCGACGAGCACGCTCGGCAGCTTGTCCAAGAGCACGTGTCCGAGCTTCGTGGCGGACGCGCCTTTCTCGACGAGCACGCCGGCGTAGATCGCCACGTGCGCGACGCCGTCGGCGTCGTCGACCGACGCGCGCTCGAGGCGCGCGACGAGGATCTCGAGCGCCTCGTCGCGCGCGGCGCCGGATGCGCCCTCGAGCGCGGCCGAGATGGCCCCCTTCGCACGCTTCACGGCGTCGAGGCTCCAATCGACGCCGTCGACTGCGGCGGCGAGCTGGTGGCTGGCTTCGCGGAGGGACTCGGTGCTCACAAAAACTCGCGCTTGATCTTCTTGCGTTCGCCGGAGTCGAAGAGCTTCACGGCGTACGCGACTGCGCCTCGTCTTCCGGCACAGGGCGCGCAATGGCTTCGCTCCACGCTGCGCATAGGCGGCCTACGTCGGCGCTCGCGAGTGCTTCGTCCTCGTCGAGCGTCGCGAAGTCCTCGCGCGCGAACGTGTGCCCGGTTGCCGCGTAGAGGTGCGCGCGAATCCCGTCGAGCTTTGTCATCGCACCGAGCCGCGCGAAGAGGGCGCGCAGTGGCGCGCTCGGGTGCAGAGGGCCGACGGGGAGCATGCCGTAGCCTACGCCGGCGCGAGCTCTTATTCGTTCGCGCACGGTTCGATCTCGCATGACCGCACGCCCGCTCCGCAAGCTTTGCGGGAAATGTGCGCTCCCGCGCCCGACACCGAGGCACTGCAAATGCAACGTTGTTCGGCGCGAGGCACCTCCGATGAGCTCCGCCAGCAACGATGAGCACATCGAACGCGTGCTGGCGGCGCGTGCTGCGGAGCATTCGCACGTGTGACCGCGGGGGAGATGATCATGCTGGAACGACTGAGCGACTTACCGACCGGGATCGACGGCGTCAGCGCCGTCGGCACGATCACGAAGCAAGACTACGAGCAGGTGCTGCGTCCGCTGTTCGACGAAGCACGACGCGGCGGTCGGCGCGTGCGGCTGCTGTACGAGCTGGGCCCGCGCTACACCGGCTTCTCCGCGGGCGCCGCGTGGGAAGACGCGAAGCTCGGCATGTCCTCGCTGCGGCTGTTCGAGGCGTGCGCGGTCGTGACCGACACCGCGTGGATCCGCGATTCGGTGCGGCTTGCCGCGTTCTTCTTGCCGTGCCCGGTCGCGGTATTCGGCACGCGCGAGCGCGCCGCCGCGATCGAATGGCTACGCGCACTGCCCGAGCGGCCCGCGATCGAGCATCACCTGCTTGCCGGACCGGGCGTGCTCGTGGTCGAGGTCGCGCGGCCCCTGCGCCGCGAGGATTTCGAGGCGCTGGCCGCGACTGCCGATTCGTGGATCGAAGCGCACGGCGCGCTCGCGGGTGTGGTCATCCACGCACGCGCGTTCCCCGGCTGGGAGAATCTGGCCGGGATGGTTCGCCACATTCGCTTCGTGCGCGACCACCATCGTCACGTGAAGCGCATCGCGCTCGCGATCGATGGCGAGCTGCCCGAGCTGGCCGCCCGCGTCGCCGAGCACTTCGTCGCCGCCGAGGTGCGCATCTTCCATCATGCCGAGCTCGAGCGCGCGACCGCATGGGCCGGCACCTCTGGCTGACGTGAAGTGATCAGCGCGGGAACGCGCTCACGTGGGCTCGCCGATCGGAGGCTGGTGGCAGCTGCTTGACGACCGGCATCTGCAAGCCGCGGTCGGCGTTCAAGCACCTCACAAGGTGTGGGGCGCTTCCGGCCTGATCGACACGCCGTTAGCCCGTGGTGAGGTTCCGTTTGTTGCCGTCCTCAGCGTCCTCAGCGTCCTCGTCGTTGTCTGCCCCGGCATCGTCGGAGCCTGAACAGCGCGGTTGCACCGATCAACGCTGCTGGATCGCGGCGGCGACCGGGTCGATGTTCAGCATCCCGTAGTTGAAAGTGTGCACCTGGCCGTCATCGAGCGTGACCAGCACCTTCTTCGCGAACATGCTCTTCTTGACGTCGATCTTGCTGATCCGCGATTTCGGGATGATCAGCAGGCCTTCCGAGCCCCACTTCACGAACAGCGCCTCCTCGAGAAAGCCCTTCGCAGACACGTCGAATTGCGCGTCGTACAGCAGGCGCTGATTCGTGATCATCAGCTTGCCGTTGTACTTGCCGCCCTTGGGCGGCTCGTAGAGCACGGTCCAGGTGTCGATCTTCGCCTCGTTCGGATCGAGCGGAATCTTGTCTAGCACTCCCATGAATCCTCCGCGCCGATACTACGACGCAGCGGGCGGCTTCAGGTGATTCAGCTCGCAGAACGCTTTGTAGTAGCGATACGCGGCGAATCGGAGCGTACCGCTGTCGTACGCGAGCGCGTCCCCGAGGAAGTCGGTCTGCGTGTGGTTCGCGCAGACCGGCGTTTCGAGGCCGCGCAGCCCGTCGTCGAGCTTCTCGGCCTCGGTCCGCTCTAGTGTCCCAACGCTGCGACGCGATTTCCACGTAAGCTCGCCGAGGCCAAAGTCTCCGGCGTCACCTCGGCCCGACTTGCGATCTTCCGCCGCAACGGAGCATCGGTCGTGCCGCACACCGCGCACATCGCGGGAAGCTGGAACTGGAACGTGTGGTCCTCATACGGGCTCTCGACGTGACGTAGCCCGATGAGCCAGCGAATCGCGAGCACCGCACAGAGTTTGAAGGCGTAGTTCGGCTGCTCGCTGGCGCGCCTTCGGCTTCTTCTTGACCGCGGCCTGCCGCATGAGCTGTCGGCGTTCGCGCCCGCGTACCGGGCCGACGTGCTCGCCGCCCGTTTCCGATCCCGCAGGGCTCGCGGCGCTGCTCCACTCGTAGGTTCGCCGGGTGGACGTTCTACCTACAGCGCGTCCGAGTCGGTGGGTCAGTTGACGTTGGGTACGAGGAGCGAAATGCTAGACGCGTGGGCGTGACCACCCCGGTGGGACGGATCCTTGGCGGTCGCTACGAGATCCTCAGGCACCTCGCGAGCGGCGGGATGGCTGACGTCTACCTGGCCTGCTCCGCGGGGCTCGAGGGGTTCGAGCGTCACGTCGTCATCAAGTGGATCCGTGCCGCCGACGCGCGCGACCGCGATTACGTGCGCATGTTCCTCGACGAAGCGCGCCTCGCGGCCGCGCTTCACCACCAGCACATCGTCCAGGTCCACGACGTCGGTCACGACGACGGCGAGTACTTCTTCGCGATGGAGTACGTGCACGGCCGCGACGCTCGCCAGCTGTTGACGCGGGCGGCGGCGCGCCGCGAGCACGTCCCGCTCGCGCACGTGCTGGCGATCGCCAGCGCGGCCGCTGCGGGCCTGCACTACGCACACGAGCTGGTCGGTCCCGATCGCAAGCCGCTCGGGCTCGTGCATCGCGACGTGTCGCCGTCGAACATCCTGATCGGCTTCGACGGCGGCGTGAAGGTGGCCGACTTCGGGATCGCGAAGGCCGCGCATCGCTCGGCGGAGACGAAGTCAGGATCGCTCAAGGGCAAGATCGCGTACATGTCGCCGGAGCAGTGCCGCGGCCAGCCCGTCGATCGCCGCAGCGACGTGTTCGCGCTCGGCGTCGTGCTGTACGAGCTCGCGACGGCGCGGCGCCTGTTCAAGACCGATAGCGACTTCCTCACGATGACCGCGATCGTCGCCGGCGATGTCCCGCCGCCGTCGCGGTTTCGTCCCGATCTGCCACCCCCGGTGGAGGCGATGATGATGAAGGCGCTCGCGTCCCAGCCGGACCAGCGCTACCAGACGGCGGACGAGCTGCGCCGCGCGATCCAGCGCTGCGCCGCGGAGCTCGGGCCGGCCGCGGCGTCCGCGTCGCTCGCCGACTACATGACCGACGTGTTCGGGCGCTGCGTCGAGCCGTGGCTCACCGACGAGGGCGGCGAGCTCGGCGACGACCCGCTCGATGACCGGCCGGCGACCGAGACCTCGGGGTCCGGCATCGCTTCGCCGCTCGAGGTGTCGCTGTCGGGCTTCGATCCCGACGCGCCGATCGTGCGCGCGCGCCAGCGCGCGATCACCAGCGCGCCGGCGGTCGGCGACGACGAGCCACTGTTCGCAGCGCCGCGCACCGGCTCGGGCGCGCGGAGCGTGCCGGGCTCGCGCCGGCGCCGCCGGGTCGCCGCGCTCGCGCTCGCGCTCGCGGGCGTCGCGGGCGTGGTGCTCGCGATCTGGTTCGTGTCCGGCGGGTCGCGCGCGGCCGAACCGAGTCAGCCCGAGCCGCCGCCGCACGACGTGCCGCCGACCGCCGTGGCGGCGCCATCGCCGCCACCTGTGCCGGCACCCGCGCCACCTGCGCCGGCACCGCCCGCGCCCCCCGCACCCGCGGTCGCTCACGTGCCTGCGCCCGCGCCGGTCGAGCCTGCGAAGCTCGCGAAGTCGCGGGTGAGCAAGCCGGCGATCGCCGCCAAGGTCAGGCCGCACTCGAGCCCGGCGACCGCGACCAAGGCTTCGGGGTCGCAGGATTCCGAGTGGGATCGCACGGAGCTGTTTCCGAAATGACGCGCGTCGTGCTCGCGTGCATCGCGGTCGCGCTCGTGTCGTCGGGCGTCGCGCGCGGCGACGACGCCAAGGCGGCAGCCCAGCAGCACGTCGATGCGGCGACCACCCTGCATCAGCAGCGGCGGTGGAAGGAGTCACTCGACGAGCTCATGCAAGCCTACTCGCTCGATCCGCGGCCCGAGATCCTGTACGCGATCGGACAGCTGCACGTCGCGCTCGGCCAGTGCGCGCAGGCGATCACGTATTACGAGCGCTTCATCGCGACGAAGCCGTCGCCAGCGCGCGAAGCGATGGCGAACAAGGCGATCGCGATCTGCAAGACCAACCCGCCGCCGCCCGAGCCCGGGCCGGAGGCCACACACGAGCCTGCGCCACAGCCCGCGCCCGCGCCCGTGCCGGAGCCGCGGCCGGTCGTCGAGCCGGTCGTCGAGCCCGTGGCCCGCCCGTGGTATCGCGATGCGGTGGGAGACGCGCTGGTCGGCAGCGGCGCCGTCGCGGGTGTCGTCGCGGCGCTGTACTACGCGTCGGCGCGCTCGGATCTCGACGCCGCGGATCGCGCCGGCACCTATCCCGAGCAAGCAAGCGAGTATGACCAGGCGCGCACGGCGCGCACGATCGCGGTCGTTGCGGCGGTTGCCGGCGGCACGCTGATCGCTGCGGGGATCGTCCGCTATGTCGTCCACGATCGCCGCCGCGAATCGCCAGCGCTCGCGATCGTGCCGAGCGAGCGCGGCGGGCTGCTCGCGTGGAGCGGGTGGTTCTGATGATCACCTCGCGACACGTCCTCGGGCTATTGGTCGCGACCGGCGGCTGCCTGCCGCAACCGGCATTTCATTGCGGCCAGGACAGCGACTGCGCGACGGCAGGCGCGGTGTGCCAGACCGCAGTCGGCTACTGCAGCTTCAGCGACCTCGGCTGTCCTTCCGGCCAGCGCTTCGGCTCGCTGTCGGGCTCCTACGCGAACCAGTGCGTCGGCGCGGCGAATGACGGTGGCGTAGATAGCGGCCGGGACGCGAGATCCGGCGACGGCCCGGCCGCCTCGTTCGCGGCGCGCGTGAACGTCGCCGGGCCGATGTACGCCGGCGTCGATCATCCGGGAACGTGGGCGGCCGATCCGGGCGCGGGCGGCATCTGCGACGGCACCGAGTTCGACTCGCCGACGCCGACGGTCAACGCCTCGAACGACTCCACGCTGTACGTCAACCAGATGTTCGGTTCGACACTGACCTGCACGATCCACGGTGTCCCGGCGGGCACGTACCAGGTCACGCTGCTGTTCGCCGAGCTTCGCCTCGGCGGTAGCCCGTGCGTGGCGGCCGGAGATCGCACGTTCGACATCCAGCTCGAGGGCACGACCGTGCTTTCGGGCTTCGATCTCACGACGATCGGTGGCGGATGCGCCGCGGCCGGCGGCTCGGGTCACCCGGTCGACAAGACATTCATGGTGACCGTGAACGACGGCGCGCTCGATCTCGTCGAGACCGCGAGCTCGGGCGCGGCGGTGCTGAACGCGATCGAGATCGTCGGCCAGTGACGGAGCAACGACGCGGTCGCGCCGCTCGGGCAAGATCGCCCGGCGCTTGCAGTAGAACGCGACGACGATCTGGCAACGCAGTATCGCGAAGCGATCGATCTGTCTTGCATGGTTTCGCTCCGCGCGGGCGGATGGTGGGTCTGCCTTGACCAATTCACGTGGCAACGAGATCGTTGCGAAGTGGGAGCGTGCGCGGCGGCCGCCGTGACATTTGCGACGTGGCTGGCGGCGAGCGGCTGCGGGCGGCTCCACTTCCAGTCGCTCGGCGACGCGGCCGCCGACCGCGACGGCGCGGCCGGCGGGTTCGCGATGGATCCGGCGTTCGGCAGCAACGGCGTCGTCGTGATCGATAACGGCGGCATCGCGAACCTCGCGTACTCGATCCAGGGCATCGCGGTGCAACCGGACGGGCGGATCGTCGTCGTCGGCCTCGGCGGCACCGCCGCCAACACCGATACGCTCGTCGTGCGCTTGCTCGACGACGGCAGCCTCGATCCGTCGTTCGGATCGGGCGGCGTGGTGCTGATCGACGTGTTCGCTCAGGAAGAGGGCCGCAGCGTCGCGATCCAACCCGACGGCAAGCTGGTGATCGGCAGCGGCGGCGGCGACGTGTCGGGGCCGCCCGACTCCGACGTGATCCGGCTCGCGCCGGATGGCTCGCTCGACCCCACGTTCGGCACCACGAGCGCGGGCGTCTCGATCGTCGACTTTCCCGGCAGCATCGACTCGCCGAACGGCGCCTACCTCGGCGCCGACGGCAAGATCGCGTTCGGAGGCCAGAGCTACTCGGCGACCACGAGCTGGGATTTCGCCACCTCGTTGCTCGACAGCGATGGCAGCCTCGATCCGTCGTTCGGAACCGGCGGCGTGGTGGCCACCGACCTGTTCGGATCCGACGAGTTCGGATCGCCGGTCGCGATGCTCGCCGATGGTCGGATCTACAACGCGGGTAGCACCTACCATGGTGCGAACAATTTCGACGCCGTGCTGCTCCGGCTCGCGACCGACGGCACGCTGGATGCCAGCTTCGCGTCGGTCGGGTACGTCACGGTGGACTTCGAGGACCAGGTCGATCGCGCGACCATGGCCGCGCTCGACAGCTCGCAGCGCATCGATCTGGTGGGGCACACCAACGAAGGACCGAGCCAGGACGGTTTCGCGATGCGGTTCCTCGACGACGGATCGCGCGACGCCGCGTTCGCGGCGGGCGACGG
>DATJXL010000193.1:0-39249 GCA_035500135.1 Kofleriaceae bacterium | reverse complement strand
CATCTATCTGAAAGTCGAACCGACTCCATGATTGATATTTGTTATCGCGACGACCCCACCGAAGGAGCTTTCGGTCACGCGGCGTTCGTTCATCAGCTCGAGCAGGCTGGCGCCTCGCTACAGCGTGTTGCGGCCCCCACGAGCACTAATGTGTGTGTCTTCTTCGGCTCCCTCGAAGACGACGTCATGGCCAAACTAGCGCCCGACGTGCGACGACGCGTTGTACTGGTCGCTGAGGGTGCTACGCCGGACGCTGCAAGCGCAGAATCGACGCGGAGCGCACACGAGCTACTCGGGATAGTGGAGCCAAGCGCGTGGCGGAATTGGAAACGCGGGCTCTATGTGGCGTGGGGACTCTTTGGCCGAGAGGACATTGCAACGGCCGCGGGCTTGAAGCCGATCGATACACGTGGCCTTCAGCTCGCGAACGACACGATCTCGCTCCCATCGCTGGTGGCTCGTTTTGTTATCACCGCAGATAACATCGCCCAGAAGAGATAGCTGCGTATTCGCGCACCCAGTCAGCAGCAGATCACGCAGTCCTCGACGAGTGTGCCGGTCGTGTTGGGATCGACGTAGAAGTCGACCCACTCGCGACAGTATGGGCAGCGAACGCGGACGGTGTCTTCCACGCCGCGTCAAGCTCCTCGTCGCCACGTCATCGCGAGCCACGGCTGCTCGCGCCGCGGACGTCCGCTCGGACGGTAGTAGCAGTCGATCTCTACGAACCCCGCCCCCGTCATCAGCGATCGCCATCGCTCGACATCAAAGTAGCAGCCGTAGCGTTCCCCCGACCAGCCCTCCTTGTCCTCGCCCCGAGGGTTCGAGAAGAACAGGACGCCGCATGGCTTCAGCGTGTTGCGCAGCTCGCCCAGCACGCGCGGCAGATGCTCGCCCGGAACGTGGAACAGCGAGGCATTGGCGAAGATGCCGTCGAAGTGCGCCGGGGGGAGATCCAGCTCGAGGAAATCCTGAAGCCATACCTCGCAACCCGACAGCGCGCGTGCCATATCGACGAAACGCAGCGAGCCGTCGAGGCCGATTGGCTGATGCCCGCGCGCGACGAACGTCTTCAGATCGCGGCCGGGGCCGCATCCGAATTCCAAGATGCGCAGCGGCGGAGGCTCGGTGATGGCGGAGAGCAAGGCGTCGACATTCTGGGAGACATCGTGATCTCGGGTGCCTTCCCAGAAACGCTCGGCGTTGGCCTCGTAGTGGCGAAGTGTTCGTCTGCTCGTGTCGCTCGTCATTGGGGGCGTTCGTCGACGATCAGCTGTCTGCGCCCTGGAACCATAGCTCGAAGTCGCTCGACGCGGTTCGGCAACATGAACGTCACGACGGTAGAACGGCGAACGACGTGCTCCAGAGCTCGAGCGGTGGCGTTGCTACCGCCCCCGCGCAGTTTCGCGCAGCGGCCCGCTACGGAGTCTTCGTGACGAGCGAGTCGACCGCGTGGACCAGCGGCGCTGCCCCGTTGATCAGATGCTTGATCGCTCCCAGCACGAGGCGCTGCTGCTCGAGCATCGTCTTGCCGGCGAACGCCAGAGAGACCACCTCGATCGTGTAGTGGCCTCCACCACCGGCAACGGCCACGACTGCATCGGGCAGTCTTGCCGTGATCGACGAGCGGATGGCCTCGTCGACCGCGCCCACGAAGTCAGTCGCAGAATCGAGCGAGACACAAGAGACCCGAGGCGCAGCGGGCGACGCGATCCGGCATGTCACCCTTCCCATCGCCTGGAGATCGAGCTCCAGATCGGAGGACAACTTGCATCCGAGAGCACCGGTTCAACGAACGCCTTGGCTGCCTCATAGACATCATCGAGCGTCGACCACGGAAGCGAGTCTTCGGTAGCCATCGACGCGTACGGTGCACGCCACTCAGGCGGCGGCACCGGCAAGATGTTCGGTCGATCGTGCGTAGCGCGGAACACGAACGTCTGTTCTATCGCAGCGCGTAGGCGAGCGGCTTCGAGAGACCGAATCGTGCCGAGCAGCGCCAGGTCCGGCAGGTCCCTGACGCGCGAGTTGGGCCGAGTTCGCGGCAGCGTGTACGCGTGCAGCTTCTCAGCGATGTGCGTCTCGATGGGATACAGCCGGATCGTTGGCGGGGCGATGCCGGCAAACCCGAGAAGGTCGTCAGCAACGATCGTCTCGGGCGCGTCGTGGATCGGATCGGGATCACCTGCGATACCGGTGATGCTCGACATCTGCCCGGGCCTTTCGTCGTGCATGAACTACTGGGCCGACACTGGCTCGGTCACGATCTCGAGCGTGTCTGCCAGGAAGGTTGCCCGCTCGTTCGCGGTCACGCTCACCGGCATCGGTGAGTCCCACGGATCGTTATCGGGTTCGTTCAGCGGGAACCTGCCCGTAGCGATCAGCGGCTCGCGCTCGCCGAGAGCCAGAAGTTCCAAGCTAAGGCGGAGGCCGATCATATTTGCTGTGGGTAGTGCGCCACGAGGCTAGAAGGCGCCATGCACGAGGCCGCGGCACACAACGTCCTAGCAATGTCGATGATGAGAGCATTCGCAGTCCTGTCACTCATGTCAGTTTCGCGTCTGGCATACGGCGAACCGCTGCCTCCGAGTTCAGCTCCAGGTGGCGCAGGTGTCACGGGTGGCCCGAGCATGATCTGGCTCGGCGGTGGTGTGGCTCTCACCACGGCGGGCACGATCAAGGTGACGGACCCGACCTTCATTCTTTGGGGGAATCTCGATTCGGCGTTCGCGGCGAACGCGATCGCAGACTATCCGTTGAACGACCTGGTCACGCTGCGTGCGATGCCGCGTTACATCATGAACATCAAGCTCAGCGGCGACCCCGACTCGACTGCGAAGAGCGGCGTCGATTTGCGTTTCGGCGGTACGATCGGCAAGCAAGTCGCGCCACGACTCCGTCTCTATGGCCTCGGCGCGCTCGGTTACGCCAGCTTCTCGGGCTGGGGGCCGAGTAGTACAGACCGCAATTCCGGAATGACGCTGTCGTTCGGCGCCGGTGGGGCGTACGTGATCAATCCGACGCGGCGGCTGTATCTCGAGGCCGTCTACGAGCTGGGCTTCGAGCAAGACAATGGCGACGACGTGAGGCTCAACTGGCTCGAGCTCAGCGCCGGTTTGCAGTTCGGGCTCGCGCACTAGCACCTTCTGCCGCGGCCGAGCGACTACGGAACGTCGCCACAGCGCTCCGAGCTGAAGTCTCGGGTGGCGACTCCACCCAACGATGCCGCGGGGCGAGATGCACTCGGTGCTGCCGAAGCTCGTGTCCGTGTGGAACGCCCCCGACCTCGTGCGCGCCGAGCATCGAGCGGGACGGCGTTCGCGTGCGCCAGCTCGACCTCGGCCGTGGCCTGACGCGCGTAACCTCCGCAGCGATGGACCTCGCGCTCGTCAGCCGTGCTGTTCCGAACGAGCACGCACTTGTGGCGGCGATCTCCGCCGACGGCGCGCGGTAACGTCAGCGTTGACAGCGAGCGTCGCACGGCGAGAGCCGCTTAGACGTCACTGCGGCGTTCCATCGTTCCCCAGGGTTCTCGATGGCAGTTAGCGTTGTTCGAAGGTTGGCGCGTCGACGGTCACCTCGCCGTCGACGACGACGTCGAGATAGCGCGCGAGCATCGCGTTCGTCTCGTCCGTGAGCTCAATGTCGTAGTGGCCGAACGGGAGATCGAGCGCGAAGCCGTGGTCGAGGACGGGATACGTCTCGGTATTCGTGACCTCGCGGTTCTCGTCGAGATCGCGCGCGCTCACCGTGACATTGTGGATGCTGGGGCTCAGGCTCAACACACTCGTCACTTTGCCGGCGGGGATCTCCTGCGCCTTGGAACAACCTTGCACAAGCGATGGAATGACGGTGTCGGGTGGGCTACCGGCGCATGCCGGACCGAGCAAGAACACGAGCGCGACTCCAATGGCTGGCTTGGAGATGGGTCGACATGTTGCACTCGCGGTGCCAACGCGTCGGTGACGGCGCGCAGCGCTTTCGATGCGGGCTGGTGAGGCTCTATCGACTCGTGACGAACGGTGAACAGCGACGGCGAAGCGCTGCACATGTTTTTGTCCGAATCTATTTGGTGCCCTAGCGACGAAACGAATTGCACCACGCCGGCACGACCGCGATCGTCGCGCGTGCGGGGATGCCCTTGAATGCGCGCGAGATGTGTCATCGCCGTGGAGGCCTTCCCGACATGCCGCTCCTCGATCGTTGACGCGAGCAACGTGTTCGTCGTCGCCGAGATCACGACCGAAGACGAGGCGCGCACGATCGCGGCGGAGTTCGAGGCGCGAGGACACAAGCAGATGTGCTCAGTGGAGTGCGTCGAGCGCCGGCGTTCGACCACGCGCTCGACGAGCCGACCGAGCAGTACCTCGAGCAGTACGCGTACTACGATCTCGTGCACTGCATGGTTCCAGTTCGCGCCGTCGAATGCTCGCACCCGCCAGTGCGATAGCCGTGCGGCGATCCGCATGTTTGATTGATCGGTTGACCGGTGTGGTCGGGCGTGCTGACGTGGATCTGCATGCGGATCTCGAGGAGACGCTTCGCGTCAGTGCTGTGCGTCGCGGTAGTCGTCGCGTGCAGCTTGCCCGCGCTCCCGCCGCTGAGCGACGCCGGAGCCCCGCTGCCGAGCTGCGGCAGCGCGAGCGGCCTCTGCCTCGCGCTGCTCGCCGGTGGCATCGGCGGACCGGGCAACGTCGACGGCACCGGTTCCGCGGCGCGGTTCAGCACTCCGCAAGGCGTCGCGATCGACGGGACGGGCAATCTCTACGTCGGCGACCGAGGCAACAACGTGATCCGCAAGGTCTCGCCGACCGGCGTCGTCACGACGTTCGCCGGAATGACCGGCGTAGCGGGCAGCGCGGATGGCACCGGCTCTGCCGCGCAGTTCACTACGCCGTTTTCGATCGCGACCGATGCGGCGGGTAACCTCTACGTGGCCGACTACGGCGACGCGATCCGCGAGATCACACCCGACGGCACCGTCACCACGATCGCCGGCATCATCGGCATGGCAGGCAGCGCCGACGGCACCGGCTCGGCCGCGCGGTTCTCGACCCCCGAAGGTGTCGCGGTCGACGGCAGCGGCAACGTCTACGTCGCCGATACCGGAAACAACACGATTCGCATGATCGCGCCCGGCGGCGTGGTCACGACGATCGCGGGACATGCGGGCTCGACGGGCAGTGCGGACGGCAATGGCTCGGCCGCGCGGTTCAAGTCGCCGACGAGCCTCGCGCTTGACGGCTCGGGCAATCTGTACGTCGCCGACTCGCTGTCCGACACGATCCGCAAGATCACGCCACAAGGCGACGTCACGACGTTCGCCGGGCTCGCGGGCATCACGGGGAGCACCGACGGCACCGGCTCCGCTGCGCGGTTCGACTACCCCGACGGCCTGGCGTTCGACGCCGCCGGTGACCTGTTGGTCGCCGACGCGCACAACTCGACCGTCCGCAAGATCGATCCGGCTGGCGCGGTCACCACGTGGCTCGGTAATCCGAACATGGCTGGCAGCGCGGACGGCACGGGCTCGGCCGCGCTGTTCCGGAACCCCGCGGCCATCGCGGTCGACAGCGCGGGCGCCGTGTACGTGACCGACGCCGGCGCCGATACGATCCGCAAGGTCACCCCCGCTCGCGTGGTCACGACGCTCGCGGGGCTCGCCACCTCGTTCGGCAGCGCCGACGGAACCGGCTCCGCCGCGCAGTTCTTCGGCCCCACCGGTGTCGGCGTCGGCAGCGGCGGACTGGTCTACGTCGCGGACACCAACAACTGCACGCTCCGTGCGGTCACGCCCGCCGGCGTGGTGACCACGCTCGCCGGATCCGCCGGGATCGAGGGCAGCGGGGACGGATCGGGTGTGAATGCGCGCTTCTCCACTCTGCGAGGCGTCGCGGTCGCGGGCAGCGGCATCATCTACGTCGCCGACACCGCGTACAGCACGATTCGCGCGGTGACGCCGGCCGGCGCGGTCACCACGCTCGCGGGCCTCGCCGAGACGACCGGCAGCGCAGACGGCGTCGGCTCGGGTGCGCGGTTCAACTCGCCGTGGGACGTCGCGGTCGACGGCAGTGGCAACGTGTATGTCGCTGACTACGGCAACACCTCCATCCGTAAGGTCACGCCTGCCGGCGCGGTCACGACGCTCGCGGGGGCTTACAACATGATCGGCAGCGCGGATGGCTTGGGCTCGGCGGCGCGCTTCGACCTGCCGACCGGCATCGCCGCGGACGCAGCGGGCAACGTCTACGTCGCCGACGGATCGAACTGCACGATCCGCGCGATCACGCCCGCCGGGCTCGTTACCACGCTCGCGGGGCTCGCCGGTGCTTGCGGCAGCGCGGACGGCACGGGCTCGGCCGCGCAGTTCGGGATCCCGACGAGCGTCGCGGTCGATCCCGCGGGTAACGTCTACGTCGCCGACACCGCCAACGCGACGATCCGCAAGGTCACACCGGCCGGCGTCGTGACGACCATCGCGGGGACCGCCGGCGTCAGGGTGATCCAACTCGGCACGTCGCCGGGGTTCGCGTTCCCCACGCGTGTCGCGATCGATGGCGACTCGCTCGTGATCTCGGACAGCGGCGCGATCCTCGTGCTCGCCCACGCGGTCCAGTAGATCCAGTTGACCGGTCGCGTGCGACGTGTTCACGTGGATAACGGTGGGTGATCGCGCGAAAGTCTGGCCGAGGCGCGTTGCATCGATCACTTGCGTCGCGGTCGTGGTCGCGTGCAGCCTGCCGAAGCTGCCCGCGTTGAGCGACGGCGGTGTTGCGCTGCCGAGCTGCGGCAGCGGCAGCGGCATCTGCCTCGCGCTGCTCGCCGGCGGCATCGGTGGTCCGGGCAACGTCGACGGCACCGGCTCGGCGGCGCGCTTCCAAGACCCGAAGGGCATGGCGGTCGACGCAGCCGGCAACATCTATGTGGCCGACTTCGGTAACGATGTGATCCGCAAGATCACGCCCGCGGGCGTCGTCACCACGTTCGCAGGGATGACGGGCGTCGCGGGCAGCGCGGATGGCACCGGTTCCGCGGCGCAGTTCGGCGGTGCGTTCGCGCTGGCAGCCGATGCCGCCGGCAATTTTTGGGTCGCCGATTACCTGGACACGATCCGCGAGGTCACGCCCGACGGCACGGTCACCACGATCGCAGGCGTCGCCGGCATGGAGGGGAGTGCAGACGGGACGGGCTCGGCCGCGTTGTTCGCGGTCCCCGAGGGCATCGCGGTCGACGGCTCCGGCAACATCTGGGTGGCCGACACCGCGAACTACGTGATCCGCATGGTCACGCCTGCGGGTGTCGTCACGACGGTCGCGGGGCGCGCAGGCGCCACCGGCATCACCGACGGAACCGGCTCGGCGGCGCGGTTCGAGTTTCCGACGAACCTGGCGGTCGATCCGTCGGGCAATATCTACATCTCCGACACGCAGGCCGCGACGATTCGCAAGATGACGCCGCAGGGTGACGTCTCGACGTTTGCGGGACTGGGCGGTGTCACCGGCAGCACGGACGGCGTCGGGTCAGCGGCGCGCTTCAGTTCACCTTACGGGCTCGCGTTCGACGCTGCCGGCAACTTGTTCGTCGCGGACGCGAACAACTGGGCAGTTCGCAAGATCACGCCCTCGGGACTGGTGAGCACGTTCGTCGGCACCGCCGCCGCACCCGGTAGCGCGGACGGAACCGGCTCGGCGGCGCGGTTCGACAGCCCGACGACGATCGCGATCGACGCTGCCGGCAACCTCTACGTGGGCGATGCGTACGCCGAGACCGTCCGGAAGGTCACGCCCGCGGGCGTGGTCACCACGCTCGCCGGGCTCGCCCAGGCGGAAGGCAGCGCCGACGGGGTCGGCTCGGCCGCACTGTTCGCGGCTCCCGGTGGCGTTGGAGTCGACGGCGCGGGCACCGTCTACGTTGCCGACGTCCAGAACTCCACGATCCGCACGATCGCGCCGTCGGACATGGTCTCCACGCTCGCCGGATCCGCCGGGATCACGGGTAGCGCGGACGGAACCGGCGCGAGCGCGCGGTTCTTCGACCCGGAGAGCGTGGCCGTCAGCGGCTCGGGGGTCGCGTACGTCGCGGACTCCGAGAACCACACGATTCGCGCCGTGACTCCGCAAGGTGTCGTCACGACGCTGGCTGGCCTGGCGCGCAATGCCGGCAGCGCCGACGGTGTCGGATCGGGTGCACGCTTCAACCTCCCGTACGACACGGCGCTAGACGGCAGCGGCAACGTGTACGTCGTCGATGCCAGCAACACGGTCCGCGAGATCACACCCGACGGAACGGTCACGACGATCGCGGGATCACCCGGAATGGCCGGTAGCTCCGACGGCACGGGCTCGGCGGCGCGGTTCCACGCTCCGCACGGCGTGACGGTCGACGCAGCCGGGAACCTCTACGTCACCGACGCGGGCAACTACACCATTCGCAAGATCGCGCCAGGCGGCGTCGTCACCACGCTCGCCGGATCGGCCGGGACTTACGGCAGCGCGGACGGCACGGGCTCGGCGGCGCTGTTCGCGGGGCCCTCAGGTATCGCGGTCGACGCTGCAGGCAACCTCTACGTCTGCGACAATCCGAACGCGACCATCCGCAAGATCACGCCGGCCGGGGCCGTGACGACGATCGCCGGGACCGCGGGCGTCAAGACGATCAAGCTCGGCACGTCGCCGGGGTTCTCGTACCCGAAACGTGTCGCGATCGCCGGCGACTCGCTCGTGATCACCGACAGCAACGCGGTCCTCGTGCTCGAGCACGCGCTCCAGTAGATCCAGTTGACCGGTCGCGTGCGACGTGGTGACGTGGAAGGCGGTGGGTGGCCGTGCGAAAGTCTGGCCGAGGCGCGTTGCATCGATCGCCTGCGTCGTGGTCGTGGTCGCGGTCGTGGTCGCGTGTAGCCTGCCGAAGCTGCCCGCGTTGAGTGACGGCGGGATTCCACTGCCGAGCTGCGGCAGCGGCAGCGGCATCTGCCTCGCGCTGCTCGCCGGCGGCATCGGCGGCGGAGGGTACGCGGACGGCACGGGCTCGGCCGCACGCTTCGATGGCCAAGGGATCGCGATCGACTCCGCCGGCAACCTCTACATGTCCGATCCCTACAATGGAGTGGTCCGCAAGATCACGCCCGGCGCCGTCGTCACCACGTTCGTTGGAGACCACGAGATGTCGGGGAGCGCAGACGGTTCCGGCTCGGCCGCGCAATTCGGTTTGATCTTGGGGCTCGCGATCGACGCGGCCGGGAACATCTACGTCGCCGATCAGCAGTACGACACCATCCGCGCGATCACGCCGGCGGGCGTGGTCACGACGCTCGCCGGGTCGCCGGGAACGAGAGGCAGCGCGGACGGAACCGGTTCGGCGGCAAGCTTCTACGGCCCGGAGGGCGTCGCGGTCGACGGCTCGGGCAACGTCTACGTCGCTGACAGCGCCAATGCAACGATCCGCATGATCACCCCGGCCGGCGTGGTCACGACGATCGCGGGGCTTGCCGGCTCTCCAGGCAGCGCGGATGGCAATGGCTCGGCTGCGCGCTTCACGTTGCCGGCCAGGCTGGTCGTCGATGGCGCCGGAAACATCTACATCTCCGATACCACTGCCGACACGATTCGCAAGCTCACGCCACAAGGCGACGTCACGACGTTCGCGGGGTTGGCGGGCGTCACAGGCAGCACGGACGGCACCGGATCGGCCGCACGCTTCCACTTGCCCCAAGGCCTCGCGGTCGATGACAGCGGGAACGTGTTCGTCGCCGACACGGCGAACCTCACGCTCCGCAAGATCACGCCGGCAGGTGCGGTCAGCACGCTGGTCGGAACCGCGGGGGTAGCCGGCAGCGCGGATGGCAGCGGCAGCGCCGCGCAGCTCGCCAACCCGCTCGACGTGGCGGTCGACGCCGCCGGCCACATCTTCGTGAACGACGTCGCTGCGATCCGCGAGGTGACGCCTGCCGGTGTGGTGACCACGTTCGCGGGCATGTTGCCCGCCCAGGGCAGCGCGGATGGCATCGGCTCCGCCGCGAAGTTTTTCGGCCCCGCCGGTTTGACGGTCGATCGCAACGGCGTCGTCTATGTCGCCGATCTCGGCAACGACACGATCCGCGCGATCACGCCGGACGGGATGGTCTCGACGTTCGCCGGCTCCGCGGGCCAGCGCGGCAGCTCGGATGGAACGGGCTCGGCCGCGCGGTTTCAAGATCCCGAAGGAGTGGCAGTCGGCAGCTCGGGCATCGTCTACGTCGCGGATGGGGAGAACGAGGCCATTCGCGCGATCACCCCACAGGGCGTGGTCACCACGCTAGCGGGCCATCCGGGGAGCGGTGGCAGTGCTGACGGTGTCGGATCGGGGGCACGCTTCGCGTTTCCGACCGATCTCGCCATCGATGGCAGCGGCAACGTCTTCGTCACGGACATCACTAACTCGAACATTCGGATGGTGACGCCGGCCGGCGTCGTCACGACGCTCGCCGGCTTGGCGGGGACGAGAGGCAGCGCGGACGGAATCGGATCGGCGGCGACCTTCTACGGTCCGGGAGGCATCGCGGTCGACGCGGCCGGAAACGTCTACGTCGCCGATCAGGGGAACTTCACGATTCGCAAGATCGCGCCGGGTGGAGTGGTCACGACGCTCGCCGGGCTTGCGGGCTCGAGCGGCAGCGTGGACGGAACGGGCTCCGCTGCGCGATTCGCGAACCCGAACGGCCTCGCGATCGATGCCGCCGGCAACCTGTACACCGCCGATGTCGAGAACTCGGCGATCCGCAAGATCACTCCGGCCGGCGTGGTCACGACGATCGCCGGCGGCCCGGGAGTCCAGATCATCAGGCTCGGCACGTCGCCCGGGTTCGTCACGCCGTCGCACGCCGCGATCTCGGGCGACTCGCTCGTGATCACGGATAGCGACGCGATCCTCGTGCTCGAGCACGCAGTTCAATAGAGCGGTTGACCCGCACGGCTCGACGTGATGTCGTAGATGGTGGTGATCGCTGGGACACAGGTCGGCGTCTATCGCGTGCTGCAGCAGATCGGCGAGGGCGGCATGGGGACCGTCTGGCTCGCCGAGCACGTGACGCTCGGCCGCCGCGTCGCGATCAAGTCGCTGCTCCCCGAATATTCGACGAAGCCCGAGGTCGTGCAGCGGTTCTTCAACGAGGCGCGCGCGGCGACCGCGATCACCGATCCGGGGATCGTGCAAGTCCACGACTTCGGCACGCACACCGACGGGTCCGCGTACATCGTGATGGAGCTGCTCGACGGCGAGCCGCTCGACCAGCGACTCGCACGGCTCGGCCGCCTCGCGATACCCGACGCGCTGCGCATCATGCGTCAGGTCGCGAGCACGCTCGGTGCGGCCCACGCGCGCGGCATCGTGCACCGCGACATCAAGCCCGAAAATATTTTCCTGGTTCGCGATCCCGAGGTCGTCGCCGGCGAGCGCGCGAAGATCCTCGACTTCGGCATCGCGAAGCTGACGGGCGACAACGCGGGCTTGAAGACGCAGACGTCGGCGGTGATGGGCACGCCGACGTACATGTCACCGGAGCAGTGCCGCGGCGCGGGACAGGTCGACCAGCGTTCCGACGTCTACGCGCTCGGCTGCGTGCTGTTCGCGTTGATCGTCGGACAGCCGCCGTTCGTCGCGGCCGGAGGCGGAGAGCTGATCGCGATGCACCTGCGCGAGCCGGCGCCCGTGCCGTCGAGCAGGTTGCCCGGAATTCCGCCCGAGATCGATCGCCTGATCCTGAGCTGCCTCGCGAAGGATCCCGCGCAACGGCCTGCGTCCGCCGGGGACGTGGCGATCGCGATCGGTGCGCTGCTCGGAACGGGACGCGAGAGCGCGCGGCACTTTCCCGCGGAGGCCGTGGCGGCGCAACCGACCAAGCTGATGCCGACGACGCTGTCGGCCGCGACAGGCGCGATGGGGACGAAACGCACGGGGTCGCGCTCGCGCGTGCTCGCGATCGCCAGCGTCGCGACGATCGGCGTCGCCGGCGGCGCGATCGCGCTCGTGGTGTCGTCGCGCGGGCCGGAGCCTGCGAGCCCGGAGCCGGCGGTCACCGCGCACGCGCCGGTGCCTGTAGCTGCGCCGCCTCCTCCGCTGCCCGCCGCGAAGCCCGACGACGAAGCCACGGTGACCGCGAAGCACGTCGTCGCGCTTGCGGCCGGCTTCGTCGAGTGGACGAAGACACACGCCGGCGCGCCGTGCCCGAGCGTCGATGAAGTCGCCGATCCGCCGGCGCGCCGCGACGGCTGGGGTCACGCGATGGCGCTGACGTGCACCGATCAGCCCGGCGATCAGATCGTCGGCGTGCGCTCAGCGGGACCCGACGGCCAGATGAATACGGCCGACGACGTGACATCGTGGAGCCTCGGCCACGACGTGACCTCGATCGTCGCCGGCGCGCGCTGGCAGGTCGCGTCATCGCCCGCCGCGAAGCCGGCGCATCCGGTCGCGACGAAGCGGCCGAGCGCATCGCCTGCCAAACCGAAACAGCCGGCCGTCGAGCTCGACGAGAATGGGATGCCGATCTCGCGATGATACGCTCGGTCGTCGTCCTCGTGGTGCTCGCGCGCGTGACCGTCGCGCTCGCGCAACCTGCCGGCGCGCAGGCAGAGGTGCTGTTCCGCCAGGGTCGCGAGCTGCTGGCCGCGGGCAAGGTCGCCGAGGCGTGCGCCGCCTTCGAGCAGAGCCAGAAGCTCGAGCCCGCGGTGACCACGCTGCTCAACCTCGCCGGCTGCCGCGAGCGCAATGGCCAGCTCGCGACCGCATGGGGGTTGTTTCTCGACGTCGAGCGGCAGACGCGAAGCGGCGATGCGGCCATGCAGAAGATGCACGAGGTCGCGCACACACACGCCAAGAAGCTCGAGCCTCGCGTGTCGAAGCTGACGATCAGCGTCGCGGCGGAGAGCCAGATCGAGGGGCTCGAGATCGCGCGCGGCGAAGATGCGGTCGCGGCCGCGATGTGGAACCGCGCGCTGCCCATCGACGGCGGCACGTACACGATCACCGCGCATGCGCCAAGCATGACGTCGTGGTCGACACAGGTGACAGTCGGCAAGGAAGGCGACACGAAGACGGTGGATGTCCCCAAGCTCGCCACGCTGGCGCCGGCACCGGTGGAAACCAAGCCGGCGGTGGCGGCTCCAGAGCCGGCGCGGCCGACGCCGCAGCCCGCAGCGGCCACGGCGTCGGTCGAGATCGCGCCGCCGGTTCGCCATCGCTGGCTCGCGCCCGTCGCGGTCGGCCTCGGCTCGCTCGCGCTCGGCGGCGTGGCAGTCGGCCTCGATCTGTCTTCTTCGTCGATCTACGACCAGGCGAAGGCCGAGATGACCGACCAGAATCGGCGCAGCTCGCTCTACAGCTCGGCGAACACGCGGTACCAGCTCGCGCAAGGCTTCGGCATCGCGGGTGTGACGTGCGCCGTCGCTGCGGTGTGGCTGTACCTGCGCGGCGGACACCGATCCGATGCCGCCAGCGCTCGCACGTCGCTCGTCGTGTTGCCGAGTGGGCTCGGTTTCGCGCGCGCGTGGTAACTGTTCGGCGTTCGTGGACGCCCATGCCGCGCATGAGCTGACCCGACGACGCGGCGCTCGTTGGTCACGTCACTCGGGGCGACATCCCTTCCGTGATCACGACGGGACCAGATGGCGTGAACGTCGCGCGCTGCCGTGAGAGCCTCCGGGACACTGGTGATGCGAGTGTCAGCGCCGGCAGAGTGCGCTCAAATTCGTCGGTGTCGCCAGCGGCCACTCGCCAGCCCAGACCTGTTCCGACGACAGAACGTCGCGGACGTGCCTGCGACGCTTCGCGCGTGTTCGCGGGAGAGCGAAGTGTAAACGGATGAACGATCGTTGGTCCGAGCGGCGACGTACCAGCAAGGATCGAGCGCAACCGAGCGCCCGGAATGCGAAGCTTGAGCTGATTCGTGCGCAAGGGAGCGCAGGATCCCGCGCAACCGCGAGCTCGTCGCCCAAAGAACACCAGGAGAAACGGTGCACTGGCCCGCGTTCCATGCTGGTCCGCGCCTTGCTGAATGTGGCGTCATGTGTGTCGACGACTTTTCACAGGAGCTCGCCATGCCTGTCGTCATGAAATCGGTCATGGGCAGCGTTGCAGGCCGCCTGATCTTGGCGGTCCTCGCGCTTGCCGCGTGCAAAGGATCGAGCTCGAGCGACGGGTTGATGCCCGATGGGCCGACGCCCGACGGATCGATACCGAGCGACGCATGCACGGCGGGGCAATCAACGCCCTGCGCGATGCTCGGCGGATCGTGGGCCGGTGGTAGCGCCACGTGCCGCGATGGGGGCGCCTGGGACATCTCGGCGTGCACACTTGCATCGCCGGGCATGTTCGAAGAGGTAAAGCCGGCCGAGCGCGAGCCGGATCGGTTCGCCGATGCTCGATGCAACGACGGAACTGCCTTCGACTTCCGCGTGCGTCTGGCGCCGCACCCATCGCCGATCTGGGTCGTGTATCTGGAGGGCGGGTTTTACTGCGACGACTACTCGTCACCGTGCTCGACGCGCCCCGACAATCTCAAGTCCACCAATCCCGGCACCGATGCGTCGCTCGCCAACGGGGACAACCAGGGACTGTTCAACCCGAGCGCGACCGTCAACCCCGACTTCGATGACAAGAACGAAGTCTACGCACACTACTGCTCGAGCGATTTTTGGGCGGGCGCCACGACAAGCCGGCTGCCATCGACCGGCGATCCCACCAACGGGTGGTACTTCTCCGGTCACATCAACGTCGACGCGATGATCGCCATTCTGATCGAGCGCTACGGTCTGGACGACTCGTCGCCCGCGCTGCGAGTGCTATTGACGGGCAGCTCGGCGGGGGCCTTCGGCGCTCACTTCAACGAAGCGCGGACTGGCGCTGCGATTCCCAACGCAGCAG
Source organism: Kofleriaceae bacterium (assembly GCA_035500135.1). Taxonomy (GTDB): domain Bacteria; phylum Myxococcota_A; class Polyangia; order Haliangiales; family Haliangiaceae; genus JABFXX01. The sequence continues at coordinate 24,351 of DATJXL010000193.1, read as the reverse complement.
CAGCGGGCCGACTGATGTTGCTCGTCGACGCGGGCTGGATGACCGATTGGGACGATCCGATGCACCGCATGGGCACCGCGACGACCCCAGACGCGGACGTTTGGCACCGGGCCCGCGCGTTCTGGGGAGCAACGTTCGATCCCGATTGCGAAGCCGCTGCGAGCGATCCGTCGACGTGTTTCATGGCGCCGAGCTGGTACCCGTTCGTGTCCGCGCGCGTACCGACCCTCATCCAGCAGTGCCGATTCGATCAGAGCTTCACGAGCGCTCATCACCTGGCGAGCACGGACGCCTCGGCTGCGAGCTGGCAAAGCGAGGTGACGACGTCGCTCGCCACGGTTCCCTGGCTCTTCTCCGGTTCGACGCCGTCGTACCACACGCTCCTTGGGTCCGACGCGGGCTTCGCCACCGGCCCGACGGGGAGCACGCTCGAGGAGGTGCTCGATCGATTCTGGAACGGCGGGGCGCCAGAGCGCGTGCTCTTCTAACCGCGATTCGATCGCGTTCGCACAAGACGCGGTCGCGGCGAGGACATTCAAACCGGGTTCCGCTGCGCCCCGCTGCCCGACAGCGTGAGCGCCGTCTGCGCGACTGCGCCGAGCAGCAATTGCCCGGCGCCACCGTAGCCGTGTCGCCCGCGCCGGGCATCACGTACTGTGCCGTCGCGGCCACGCGCGTATCGCGAGCGCGCCCGGCTTAGCGTTCCTGCGATCGATGTCGAGGTCGGTATTGGCTCGATCTCGACGATCGCCTTCATACACGGGAGGCGGCCGCGCCGTGATCGCTTGCGTGGTGTGGGCGCGTCCCGACAGGTGCGGCCCGCTGCCCACAGCGACGAGCGATCTGCGACGTGCAGGAAGAAACCGCGGCCCGCACCGGTTCGAGGGCAATGAGCCTTCCCTATTTCGAGCTACCGGAGCTCCCGGCGCGAGTACCAGTTCACGTCTTCGGCGCGATCGTCACGACCGGCGTGATCGCCGGCGGTGCCGTCATGCGGCGCTACGCTCGACGCGTTGGCGAGAACGACGAGGACGCGCGGCGCGTGGCCGGCTGGCTCGCCGTCACCGGGATCGTCGGGGCCCACGTGCTCGACGTGCTGTTCTATCGACCGGGCGAAGCGCTGCACCATCCGCTCGTGCTGTTCGAGGTGTGGACGAGCATCTCGTCGTTCGGCGGGTTCGTCGGAGGCGCACTCGGCTTCTTGTACATCGTGCGCCGCCGCAGGTTGCGAATCGCGAAGTGGGCCGATATCGCGATGGTCGGTCTGCTGGTGGCGTTCACGATCGGGCGCGTCGGTTGCGCATCGGTGCACGATCATATCGGCGCTGAGACGACCTCCGCGATCGGCGTGGACTTTCCGCGCGACGTCCTGGCACAGCACGGCGTGCTCGACGGGATGCGCTCGTCTGCACCAGTCGTCCGCGCTCACGATCTCGGGCTCGAGGAGCTGATGTACCTCGTCCCGATGACCGCGCTCGTGCTGTGGCTCGCGTTCCGTCGGCGACTCCGGCCGGGCCTGCTCGCCGCGCTCGCTGCTGCGCTCTACGCTCCCGTGCGCTTCGCGCTCGAACGCTGGCGACCTGAATCGACCGACCCGCTGTACGGTGGCCTGACGTTCGCGCAGTGGGGCACGATCGCGATCTTCGTGCTGGCATGCGCGATAGGCGCGAGAGCACTCGCACATCGGTCCCGCGGCACGAGTTGACGCGATCTCGCATCGCGTTTCACGCAGCGTTCCGGTGTGCGAGACGTCGGCGATCGGCGGTGCGGCAGCCGCCGCCCCTCTGGCCGAAGACGTAGCCGCTGTCCGAACGTCGGACGCGACGGATCGGAACGTCGCGATCGCACGCGCGGCGATCTCGCACCGGCTCGCGCGCGCGACGCGGTGGATGCGCCGCCCGACGTGCTCGCGCGAGTCCAGGCCGAAGCCGCCGCGACGTGGCGATCGCCGAGCGACGCGCGAGCATTCGCACCTGCACCGCCACGACGCGATCGTCCACGACCAAGCGCTGGCCGGCGCCACCGTAGTGATAGGCGACGGGAACTCGAGGTGCCGTCGCGGATCGCGACACGGACGCGTGCCGATCTACGGAGTTGCGCTGGCATCTCGGCTGCAACATCGACCGACATGTCGAGATACCTCGTCCTGTGCGCGGTCGTGGCTTGCGGCGGCAGCTCGACCGGGACCGCGTTCGATGCGCCGCCTGCCGATACCCGACAAGCGGTCGATGGTCCTCCGCAGTGCGCCGATGCGGCGCCGCCGACCAGCGCCATCGACTGCACGACGCAGAGCTGCAGCCCGCTGTCGATCACGAACGATCCACCCTCGACCAATTCGGGGACATTCGCCGGCCTGCTCGATCCTTCGGTCGCGCACGATCCGGCCGTCTCCGGGCAGCTGTGGCTCGCGTATTCGTGGGCGCACACGGTCGCCGGCACCGATCTCCAGAACAACCCGATCGAGATGGGCGTGATCGAGACACACCTGGCCGCGAGCTCGAACAGCGGCGCGTCGTTCGGCGACCCCGCCGTGTTGTGGCCTGCGGTTCCGACCCTCGATCCCGAAGGTAGCGGCCAGATGGGCATGATGAACTCGGAGACCCCGTCGATCGCGACGATCACCTCGGGCTCGACGACCACGTGGTACGGCGCGCACCTCGTGTACTTCCAGCAGGCCGAGCAAGGCTACAATCCGAAGTACGGGACGAGCTGGACCATCCACGTCGCGGCTGCATCGTCACCCGCCGCACTCGGCAGCGCAGCGGCCACCGTGCTCGGCGTGTCGACCACCGCCGCGGTCTACGCGCCGAACGCGCGGCTCGACGTGCTCGCCGAGCTTCCGATCACGCAGTGCTCGGTGCTCAACAACCCCACGCTGTTCACGCAAGACGGTACGCTCTACTTGATCGTCGAATGCATCGCGGTCACGGGCTCCGACGGCATCGATGCCGCCCACTCGACCATCCAGGTGTTCGCGACCACTCCGAGCGGTGCACCGACCTCGTGGACCTGGCGCCACGCCGGCGTGCTCGCGGACCACTCGCTCGCGATACAGCTCGACGCCGACACGATCCAGCAGCCCGACGTCTCGCTCGCGCGCGATGGCACGCCGATCTTGATCGTGTCGCCCGCGACCCTCGATGCGGGGCCCGGTGGCGCGGCGGTGCCGCTGGGCTGCGCGGTGTTCGACATCGCTTCGATCGATCCACCGATGCTCGCGCGCGATTGCGCGGATCGATTCGTGATGCGCTCGGAGCTCACCGGCAGCGGCTGGGGCTTGTGCACTCACGACGCGGCGATGACCGGCGGCATCATCACGGCGAAGGCCCCGCTTTCGTGGTCGCTCGCGACGTCCGGCCTGCAACCGTGACGCCGTACCCGACGCGGTCACGCGCGGATGTTCGTGGTGACCACGACGAAACGCGCGTGGAAGAAGCCGGCGTTCGTCGAGGAGGGTCAGAGGCCGGGCGGTGGCGGCGTCGTGCGCGTGTAGTCGTACGCGTCGGAGCCGTACTCGAGATGCAGGTGATCGCGCTCGCAGCGCATGCGTGCCGATGCACCCGCGCTGGGCAGTGGCACGTCTTGCTCGATGGTGCGGCCGTGCATGTTGATCACCGTGTGCGTCTTCGCGGTCGAGCCGGTGGACGAGAACTGCAGCTGATCGGCGGTCACGGTCCACGTGAAGCCGAGCGTCCCGTTCGCGGTGCTGGTCGCGGTCATCGTGCGGCCCGTGCATTGCGTGACGAGCGCCTGGTAGTTGTCGCCGCCGGTGTGATCGCCGTGCACGACGAGCAGCGTGCCGCCGGACTGGTACGAGCACGCCATGCTCGCGGCGCCATGCGCCTGGGCGCGCGTCGCGATCCGACCGAGCGAATCCGCGGTCTGCTGCCAGTTGCCGACGATACACGGGCAATCGTGGTCCTCGTGCGAGGTGACATGCTTGCTGATCGTCTCGGAGTGATCGACGGTTCCGATCACCGCCCGGTACCGCTTCGTCTCGTGGCACGCGTGCACGGTGGCCGGAGGATCCGCCCACGCGCCGACGCTCTCCGACCATTGCATGAACTTCGGCGACAACGTGGAGTGATCGAGATCGTACTGATGGCCTTCGGCAAATTCGACGATCGCGCGCTTCACGACGAACGGCTCGGCAGTGAACGTCTTCACGCCGCTGCTATCGATCCGCGTGACCGGTGGTGTCGGCGAGTCCGTGATCGGCAACGGATGCCCGCCCGGCTCCGCGATGTGATGGTCGTAGTACGCCTCCTCGAATGCGATCCAGTCGTCCTGACTGACCGCGTCGCGCATCTCGCGCAGCGCCGCCGAGCCGGCGAGCGCGTGCACCCCGTCGAGCAAGCCGTTGAGCTCGCCCGCGCTTTTCGCGGCCAGGAACCAGTCGAAGAACACGACCGCATCGGACGAGCGGCTCGTGAGCACCGCGCCCTCGTTCGCCTGGAATGCGGCGGCATCGACGTCGGTGAGTCCCGACCCGGCGTACGCCAGGCTCGCGAACAGCTCGGCCGAGCCTTCGGCCCACCAGTCGGCGTCGCTCGAGCCGAGTCGAGCGTCGTCCCATGCCTTGGCCTGCATGCAGTGGAACAGGGCGTGCGCGACCTGGAACAGCTTGCGGGGATCGGTCGAGTTGTAGTGATACGCGATCGTGCACTCGCCGTCGACGCGATGCGCCCAGCTCGCAGCTCTCGCCTCGGCGGCCGGCGGCTCGCTGTCGAGCAGGATCGTGAGCTTGTCGGGCATCGCGTCGCCGAGCTGGTTCGACGCTCCCGCGACCCGGCGCGCGAAGTCCTGCAGGTCGCGCACGATCGGCGCGGCATCGACGCGCAGCGTATCGAAGCGGATGATCTTCGCGGTGAGCATGCCGTGTCCGGTGCGGATCGGCAGGGGCGCGACGTCGACGCACCTGCCGGTGGGCAAGCGCGGATCGAAGGCGTGCACGTAGTGTGCGTCGAGACAGGGGTTGTCCGCGCGCGCGACGCTCGAGCTCGCCATCACGGCTACGATCAAAAGGAAGCGACTCCGATTCACGCCCATGGAGCGACTGTACAAGATGGCCCCACCGCCGTGGCGATGCGCCCCGGAGATCTCGTGAGTTCGCGCGGTTCCGCGGAATCACGTCTGTCGCGTCAAAAAGTGCGCGACCGCGTTCTCTCCTCTTGCGCACCAAAATCGCGCGCAGTTGCGCGACGAGTGAATGGCTGATCGCGTGCCGATTCGAGTATCGGCGATCACGAAATCGAGTCGCAGCAGGTCCAGTATACAATCGACCGAGTGAACGCGCTGCCCGAGGTGGGCACGACCTCGAATCGGTACACGATCCTCGGTCGTCTGGCCGGCGGCGGGATGGCCGACATCTTCCTGACCCGGGTCACCACGGAGGCTGGAGTCGATCGGCACGTCGTGCTCAAGCGCGTGCTCGCCGAGCGCAGCAACGATCCCCACTTCGCGACGATGTTCCTCGACGAAGCTCGGCTCGCGTCCCAGCTCCATCACCCAAACATCGCGCAGGTCTACGACATCGGGAAGCTGGCCGGCTCCTACTTCTTCACGATGGAGTACATCCACGGCGAGGACACACGCCACGTCTTGCAACGGCTCGCCGGGCTCCGCCGCAAGCTGCCGATCAACCACACGCTCCACATCACCTCGAGCGCGCTGCTCGCGCTTCACCACGCGCACGAGCGCACGAGCCCGGCCGGCAAGCCGCTCGGGATCGTCCACCGCGACGTCACGCCGTCCAACCTCATGATCGCGTACGACGGCTGCGTCAAGCTGCTCGACTTCGGCGTCGCCAAGGCCGCCGAACGCGCGGTCGAGAGTCGGTCCGGAACGATCAAGGGCAAGATCGCGTACCTGTCGCCGGAGCAGTGCAAGGGCGACAAGATCGATCGCAGGAGCGACATCTACTCGCTGGGCATCGTGCTGTACGAGATGCTGACGTCGCGGCGGCTGTACCGCCGCGACACCGACTTCGCGACGATGATCGCGATCGTCAACGAGGACATCCCGAAGCCGTCGTCGCACAATCCCGACGTCGGCGACGAGATCGACGCGATCGTGGCCAAGGCGCTGGCCAAGGACCCGGATCAGCGCTACGCGAGCGCCGCTGCGATGATCGAGGCGATCGAGGCGGTCGCGGAGGCCAAGCGCCTGGTGCTGTCGGTCTCGGCGCTGGGCAAGTTCATGCGCGAGCTCTACGGCGAACGGCCGGAACCGTGGATCGAGCTCGAGCAGCAGGAGTCCGACTCGCGCGCGATCACGATCACGAGCGAGGCGATCACGCTCGGCAAGGATGCGCTCGCCGGCGCCAAGGGCCTCGCCGGCGCGAGCACACTGGAGTTTCCGACGCTCGACACGCCCGCGCGCGACGCGATCGAGGCGCAGCTCCAGCACGCACCGACGCTCGGGCGCGCCGACCGTGGCGGAGGTAGCGACGAAAACGAGTCGTTCGAGCCGGTGGCGCCCGCCACCGAGGTGGCAACGCGCGACCACCAGACCAAGCCGGCCCTGACGCGGACGGTCGATCTGCGGGCTGGCAGCGCGCCGGCGCCCGTCGAAGAACGAACCGAGACGCTCGCGGCCGCCACCGCGGTGCAGGCCGCGCCGGCGCCGGCGCCGGCGCGGCCCGGGATCGGCCGCCGGCTCGCGCTGATCGCGGGCGCGAGCGCGATCGGCGTGGCCGCGATCGTGCTCGCGATCGGCTTCACTGGCAAGCGCGTGTCGTCGCCGCCCGCGCCTGTGGACGCGGCCGCCGCCACCATCTCCGCCGCCCCGCCGCCGCGCCGCGACGCCGCAGTCGCCGCCGCCGTGCCCGACGCGGCCGTCGCAGTGCCGACGATCGCCGCCGCGATCGCGCGGTCCGACTGGGACGGCGCGCTCGCTCTGTGTCGGGCGAGCAAGCCGAACGCGCTCGATGGCGACGACCGCGTGCGGTGCGGCAAGGCAGCGTGCAGCGCCGCGAAGAAGGCGCTCGCGATGACGTACCTGCAAGCGCTCGCGCCGGCGGCGCAGGCCGAGCTCGATCGCGAGTGCCGCGCGCACGGCATCGTGCTGATCGCGCCCAGGACCAAGGATCCTTGCGAGACCAACCCGCTGAAGTGCCGCAAACCGTGAGCCCTGTGGCGTACGATAGCTACATGCTCCGCGTCGTCGTTGTCGTCGTCGTCGCGTGCGTGGTCGTGCCTCGCCTCGCGCACGCGCAATCGAAGTCCCCGTCCGCTGACGCGCTGTTCGCCGAGGGACAACGCCTGATCGACGCCCACAAGATCGACGAGGCCTGCGAGAAGTTCCTCGCCAGCCTCCAGCTCGACCCCGCGCTCGGCACACGGCTCAACCTCGCCGATTGCCGCGAGCGCCAGGACCGCTTCGTCGAGGCCTACCAGCTGTACAGCGAGGTGGTCGACGAAGCGATGCGCGGCGGCAAGCAGAGCCAGCTCGCGTTCGCACGCCAGCGGCTCGACTCGCTCGCGCTGCGGCTCGTGCGCGTCACGCTCAAGGTCGCCGACCCGCAGCTCGCTGGTCTGATCGTGAAGGTCGGCGGCAAGCCCCGCGCGCCCGCCGAGTGGGCCCGCACGATCGCGATCGAGCCCGGTGCGATCGCGGTGTCCGCGACCGCGCCCGACCACGACGCGTTCGAGGTCAGCCGAGACGCCCAGGCCGGCGATCAGATCACGATCGAGATCCCGCCGCTGGCGGTGCATGCGACCGCGGTCGTCGAGACCAAGCCGGTCGCGCTGCAGCCGGCGCGCCCGCCGCACACGCTCACGCCCTGGATCGTCGGCGGTTCGGGCGCGGTGGTCGTGATCGCGAGCATGGTCCTCGGCGTCCACGCGAAGGCGGTCGACGATACCGGCCTCGCGCAGCCCGCCCCTGCCGGCAACTCGGACATCCACACCGCGGTGACCGAGGCCAACGTCGCGACCGGGTTGTTCGCGGCCGGTGTGATCGCGATGGGGGTTGGCGGCTACCTGTACTTCCGTGAGAGTCGCGCGAGCGTCGCGCCGATCAGCGATGGCCACGGTGCAGGCGTCGCGATCCGCGCCGCGTGGTGATCATGGCGCCCGTGCGCACCGCACGCCGACGGCCCGGGCGCGGCCGTCGGGCGCCAGCATGCCGCGCGCGCCGGTTCGCAACACGGTCGCGGCGTCGGTGTATCCGCCGCCGCGCGTGACGCGCATCCCGGAGTCGGTGAGGTTCGCGCAGTCGTCGCACGACGTCTCGGGGTACGGGGTCGCGTAGAAATCGAGCACCCACTCCCCGACGTTGCCCGCGAGATCCGAGTGCTGCCACATGCCGTCGCCCGTGGGATCGCTTCCGACCACGAGCAGATCGTCGAACGAGCACGCCGCCATGCCGTCGCCCATGCAGTTGTAGCTCGCCTCCGTAGGATCGATCGTGACCGAGTACGCGGGCGACGAGAACGGATACGCGCGCTGCTGGTCGCCGCCGGCGGCCGCATAGTTCCACTCGGCCTCGCTCGGCAAGAAGCCGCCGTCCCACGCGCAAAACGCCATCGCCTCGTACCAGCTGACGCAGTTGATCGGCCGCGACTCTTCCCCGGCGACGAACGTGCTCCACGTCGCGTCACCGCACCCGAACAGGGCCTGATCGAGGTCGACGAGCGTCACGACCAGCGACTGGTTCCACTGCGAATTCCATCCGCTACCGGACACGCTGGGGTTCGCGCCAGCGCCGGCCGACGGCGCGCCGGCCTGCGACCACGCCCCGGACGCCACGAACGCGCGGAACCGGCCGACCGTGACCTCGTACTTGTCGAGCCGGAAGTCGTGGATCGTCGTCGTCACGTTGGTGTGCGGGAACATCCCATCGGTGGCAACGTCGGTGCCGAGCTCGAACGTGCCGCCCGGGACGAGCAGGCTGGTGCAGCAATCGTCGCTGCCCGCCGAGCCGCAGGTCGCGGCGAGCGACGCGCAGCTCCCGCCCGAGCCGCCGCCGCCGGCGCTGGCGCTTCGATCGTGAATGTCGAGCAGCTGCGCGCATCCGCTGGCGAGCGCCGCGATCGCGAGCGCGGACAACGTGTCCACTACTGCGAACACAGCTCCACGTGGCTGTAGCCGATGCCTCCCGGCACCGAGAACACGATCCCGTAGCCCTGCTTGTGATCGGAGGCCACGGCATGGGCGTCGCCGCCGGTCGCGATCGTCAGCAGCTCGGGGCCCGCGCCGGTGCTCGGATCGAGGGCGTGCCAGGACACGACGCCGGCGCTCGGACGCACCAACCGGATCTCGTCGCCGGTGGCGGCCATCCCGCAGTCGGCCATGATGTCGTCGGGGGCGGCAAGCGTCGGCCCGACGTCTCCCGCGGCGGTGACGAACACGTATCCGCCGCAGCTCGTCGCGATCATCACGCCCTGCGTCGTCGCGGTGACGCGCGGTATCCCGACGACACTCGGCAGGCTCTGCTGGCCGCCCGGCAAGAACGTCGGCGCGGCGAGGCGACTGAGCGCGCCCTTCCAGCCCGTCGTGTCGATCCACACTGCCATGTAGTCCGAGCCGACGAACGCGCCGTCGAAGTACTGGTTCGAACAGCAATCAGAGGTGCTGGGTAGCAGCTGCGGGTCGGTGAACGTTGTCGTCCCCGCGGCGAGGAACTGCGTCGCGAGGACATCGCCCGGCCACTTCATCGCCAGCGCGACGATGCCATCGCTCGATCCGGCGATCGACGCCTGCTGCCACGACGTCGCGACCGAGCCGACGACGGCGCCGGTCGTGTCGACCAGGCTGAGCGAGCTCTCGTTGGGCCACGGCCACGTGGCGGCGTACATCGTGTCGGTCGCGGCGAGCGCGATCGCTCCATCGCCGCACTCCCCGGCGAGCGTCACCGGCGTGCCCGCCGTGCCGTCGAGCTCGAGCGTCGCGAACTCGATCAAGCCTCCCTGGGCGCACCACGCGACGCCGAGCTGCGGCTTGGACGCGCCCGGCGCGAGCGCGACGAGCGACAGTTCGAATGCCGTCACGCCCGGGATCGCGAGCATCGGCGCGACATCGACGACGTCGGTCGTATCGCCGGAGCAAGCGGCCGAGCCGACGGGCGTGCCACTGCCTTCGCCGCGCTCGTGAATGTCGAGCAGCTGCGCGCAGCCGGCGGAGAGCACGGACACGGCCACGACGACCCGCACCTCACGAGTGTACTACGGCGGCCGCGCCCGAACGTCAGGGCAAAGCGTCCCAGAATCCGCAGTTCGTGGTGCGGTCTTCGCGCCCGAAAACCTTCGATACCGCGAGCTTCCTAGCGCGACTTGCAATCGCAACAGGGCGCGTGCGCATCGGCGCAGGTGGCTCGCGCATCGCGACACCGGCCTGCGACGACGGCGTCGGTGCTCAGGTCCTTCGCGATCGCGCAGATCTGCGCGGCGTCGTCGCAGCTGGCGTCGGCTTGCGCGCACGCGGTGGAGCACGCCGACCCGGCGCCCGGCGTGCATCCGGCGGTGCGGCTTGGCTTGTCGGGTGGATCGTCGATCGCACATACCGGCTCGCACGCCTCCGGAGGCGATGGCGGCCGAGCCGGCAGCGACAGTGCGGTCCGGCGCGCGACGAGGTCGGCGTAGAGCTTGTCGACCTGCGTGCTCGGGTCGTCGGCAAGCGGCGGCGGTGGGCCGCTCGCGGTCGGCACCGGCTGTGGGATCACCTCCCGCGGCATCATGTTGCCGCCGAAGCACGACACGACGCCCACCACTGCTGCGATCACCACCCACGACTTCAGCGGTCCAGCGACCGAGGCATCGAACCGGCGGAGCGACGACATGACCTGGGCGCGTGAGAGCAATGGGTCGCACTTCGGCATCGAGCGTTATCGTAGCGCTCGATCAACGTGCTCGCGATCCGCGCGCGACGCCTGCCGTGAGCGTTCGCCCACCGCGGTCAGGTTTCGGGCCGCGTTACGGCTCGCGTTGCCGATCGAACCGAGTCGACGCCAAGGGATCCGGAACGGGTTCCATCGCGGCGCGCCACAGCACGGGGATCTGGTCTTCGCTGGTAGCGAGCACGAGCACGCCGCCGACGATCGCTCCCATCGTGTCGCGGTCACCGTGTTGCGATGTCGCCGTCCAGATCGCGTCCTCGTACGAATCGAGATGCCGCGCCACAACCCACAGGCAGAATGGAACGGTGTCGTGCGCCGCGACGTCGAGGCCAGTGCCGAGCTCTTCGCCGACTTCGGCTGGAGCTGCATCCAGATCGATCTCCGCGGCGCGGCGAAGCCGATCGAGCGTGTGTCCGGGCGGTGTGAAACGTATGACTTGCTCGAGCAGCTTCGTTCGCTCGACGCCCGAGGCAGCCAGCGCAGCCGCGAGCGCAACCGCCACGGCACCAGCTGCGCCGTCGGGATGCACGTGCGTGGGCTCGGCAGAGCGCAGCGCTTCGGTGCGCACACGGTCGAGATCGCCCGCGAAGTAGGCGCCGATCGGTGCCGCGCGCATCGCGGCACCGTTGCCGTACGAGCCTTGCCCGTTGAACAGCCGCTGCGCCTCGCGACGCCACGGCGCACCATGGCTCACGCGCGTGAGCAGGTTGAACGCGCCCTGCCCGTATCCGCGGTTCGGATCCTCCGACCATCGCCGTGCGAATGCCTCCGCGAGCGCATCGGGATCGATCGCGTCGAATCGAGCGAGCACTTCGACGATCGACAACGCCATCGCCGTGTCATCAGTCCAACGCCACGGACGACGCGTGGAGATCAACCTCTTTGCAGCGCGCTTCGCGACCTCGCGTGGCTCGCCGAACATCGTCTCGCCGAACGCATCTCCGACGGAAAGACCGATCAGTGACTGCCGAGCCCGCGCTAACGCTGCCGCGTTCGCCATTCAGTGTACATGCTACACTATATCGGACCGATCGTCGTGCAGGGTTATGGCGCGCCGAGATCTCGGAGCATGTCTTCGACATCCGACGGGGCACCGCGCTTCTTGGCTTCCAGAAGCAAGCGACGCGCCTTGGCGCGATCCGGCTCGGGTGGAACCGCGTACGCGGTACCACCGAAGAAGTAGGGTTGCCAGCCTGCGAACCCGAGCGCGATCGCCGCGTCGGCGGACGCTCGGGTGAGTGCGGTATCCTCGATGTGCCAGCCAACATAAGCCAGCCCGACGCAGATATCGTCCCGCGTGCACGCGTGCACGTGGAAGTAGTCGAGCTGCTTGCGGAGGTCGGTTTGTTGGCTGGTGGTGAGCTTCGACTGGCGCGCGAGCGCCATCAGCAGGCCGGCTTGCCCCGCTTCGGTCACTCCGAGCGCGAGCTCCTTACGATAGCTGGCCTCGGCCGCCTTGAAGTCATTCGCCTCAAGGTAAGTCGAGCCGATCGTCTGATGGTAGAGCGGCTCGGATTTGCCGCAGGGGGCGAGCCGTGCGAGAGCGATCGCGCGATCTGCGGCCGACATCGGCTTCGTCAGCCCCGCGATCTCGTCAGCACGATCCGGACATCGCTGCTTGAGCACGCGCTGCAGCTGCTCTGCTTCGCTTGCGAGCCTCTCCTCGTATGTGTCTGCCAGTGTCGTGGCCCCACCGATCGCGAGCAGGGCGACAACAAGACGTGGAACCAAGCCGTCGACACGCACGCCGACCTGCGTAAACGAGATACGGCGCACCGTCAACCACGAACAATAGTTGCGTCGCGCGGCGTTGGTTTGGCAAACTTTGCCAAATGCACGGGGACGACCTCGCATAGCGGGTCTCGGTCTCGCACTTATCAGCCACGCGCACCCACAGAAGCTCGGCGGGTGGCTGATCCGTGATACGAAGCTCACGGCAGCGCGTCGAGCTTCACGTCGTCGCAGCCGAGCGGCGACGACGGCCACGGGCCCTGCGCCTCGGCCTTGCGCCACGGCACCTCGCACAGGCGATCGAAGATCCGATCGAGGCGCTGGCGCTCGTCGAGCGCGAGCTTCACGTTCGCAGCCGCCAGCGCGGAGACCACGTCGGCGAGCGCCATCGGCGTGGTCGCCGCATCGAGCAGCGCGCGCCGGGTCGCCGGCGAGTTGCCGTCGACCTTCGCGATCGCCAGCGCCGCGCCTTCTGCATGCTCGCGCAGCCGCACGAGCATCGCCGGCAGCGCCGCGCGCGCCTGCGGACCGATCGCCGCCATCACCGCGAGCACGGCGCCAACGTCGCTACCGTGCTGCAACCTCTTGGTCAGCGCGGGCACGAGCGGCTTCGCGTAGTAACCGAGATGCACGAGATCGGCGATCACCTGCGCGTCGAGCATGCTCTCGAGCTGCGCGCTCGCGCGCTCGATCGTCGCCTCGTCGCGCGCCAGCAACAGAACGGTCGTCGCTCGCGCGCGCACGGCCGGCGCGCCGCTCGCCGCGATCGCGGTCGCAGCCGCGATCTCCTTCGCCGGCAGGAGGTTGTAGTCCTGCAGCGCGAGCCGCAGCAGCGCGCGCTGCTTGGTCGCGTCGGTCGTGTGCGCGAGCTCGACCGCGACGTCCTCGCCGAGCGCCGCCGAGCCATGCACTGCCGCCGCCAGGCCGTCTGCGGATCCGGGATGCGCCACCACGCGCGCGACGACGAGCCGCGCGACCGTATTCGGCTCCTTGGAGGCGACGAGCACGCGCACGGCCAGCTGCGAGATGCTCGGCCACGCGTGCTTCCGGCATGCCTCCGCCCGGCTTCCGTACGTGTTGACGTCGCCCTCGGCCGTCGAGCCGTGCAGGAACGGGTCACCCTCCGCGAGCAGCTGCAAGCACTCGCGCGTCATCCGCGGCGCCGTGTCGTCGACGAGCTCGACGATGCGCGGCAGCAGCGCCGGCGCGACCAGCTCGCGATCATCTGCCGCAAGTGAAAGCCCGGTCAGGATCTCGTACGGATTGGTGCTCGCGAGGTGGCGGCCGACGTCCGGCGCGACGCGAGCCTCGGCGTCACCGAGGCTTGCGAGGTCGGCTTTCGCGCGCGCTTGCTCGTCATCGGCTCGCGCGCTCGACATCGAGTAAGCGGCCAGAAGTCCGACCAGCCCCACGACCTTCGTCTGCATGGGCAGTTCGTACCACGCACCGCGCTTGGACCGGCTGGCAACAAACGCGGCGATGTCACGAGGCGGCGTGCCCGCAACAGCGCGAATCGGCAACGCGCGATGATACGCTGAGCCACGTGCGTGCAGCGCTGATGATGATCGCTGCGTGTGCGTGCGGTCGGAGGGGCTTCGACGCACGCCTCGATGCCACGGATGCCACCACCGAGGCAACTGGACACGACGAAGACGGCGACGGCATCCCCGATTCAGTCGATAACTGCCCACCGTTCGCCAATCCCGATCAGGCGGATGTCGATGGTGATGGCGTCGGCGACATCTGCGATCCCGAGCCGGCGAACCCGCGCCAGCAGATCGCGCTGTTCTCGCCGCTCACGCCCGACGATGACTCGCTCTCGATCGTGGGCGTCGGCACGTGGACGCAACTCGCCGACGCGCGCCACTTCGACGGGATGGGCGGCAACCTCGGCGTGCTCTCCGCTCCGCTCGCGATCGTAGACAGCGACATCTGGTTCGCCGCGAACATCGACGCCCAGGTCGAGTCGCCGTACAAGCTCGCGATCGAGCTCGGCCACGATCCCGACTACGTCTACAGCGAGATGTTCGACGGTGGCCCGGGCATGCAGTCGGCGGAAGTCGTCTACTTCGACAGCGCGAACTATCACTTCATCGATCCGGTGACGCTGGCGACTGGCCTGCACACGGGCGAGGTCACGTTCCACTTCGCGCCGCGCACCCCACCGAGCACGATCACGCTCGACGCCGGCTGGCCCGGCGAGGACTACACCTCGTCGGGCGCGGAGGCCAACTACACGGGCGGCAACCCGCTCATGATCGAGGTCGGCGGTCTGGCGGTGGACGTCGCGTACGTGTTCGTCGTGACCACCTCGCCTTGAGCCTCGACGTCGCGCTTTGGGTCGCACGCCTGGTCGTGCGGCGTAGTACGATCGAATCGATGCGGCCCGCGCTCGCGGTGGTGACGGTGATGGCCGGCTGCGCTTTCCGCGCGGGCACGGAGAGCGGCGACGCCGGTGCGCAGCCGCCCGAGGACGCGGGGATCACGGTGTGCACGCACGCCGGCTGTCCAGCTGCCTGCCAGGTCACGGCAAACGGACCGGTGTGTTACACGCCGACCAGCTGCGCCGAGGCACAGGCACACGGCCAACCGGCGAACGCCGACACCACGCTGTACGCGAACGGCAACGCGACCCAGCCGTGGACGGCGTACTGCAACGGCGCCGACGAGTACCTCACGGTCGCCGCCGTGAACAACTACGGCCAGTACGCCGCCGGCGGTGCGAGCTCGGGTACGACGGTCACCACCAACTACAGCAAGCTTCGCATCGATCCGACGAGCTGGAAGATCGACGTCAACGACGAGACGTTCGCGATGTCGAGCGGCGGGCCGTTGACGCACGGCTCGAGCGGCCTCGAGGTGCAGTCGATGCCGCTCGCCGTCGCCATGGACTGCGTGACCAACTACAGCGCCACCGGCCTCGCCGAGATCGCGCTCGGCGGCACGCCGTTCGTGGTCACGAATCGGTGGACCGACTTCGGCAACAAAGGCTCGGGCTCGGCGACGGCGAGCGACTCCGCCACCATCTCGATCACCGGTGGCGGCTTCTGCGGCTGGGACGCACCGGTCGGCTATGTCGGGACGACCGGTGGAAACCCTTTCAACCCGACCGGCGTCAGCGCGACGGTCGCCGTGTCGTACGCACCGTAAAACCGTGCGGCGCTGACGCGACGAGATCTCGCTCCGACTCTGCGTGATGACGAGCGCCTTGCTGTCGTCGCGGTGATCGTCACGCTAATCCGCACCCCACGACGAGCACTGCTCGCCGTATAGAAACGCGCCCGGTTGAGACGGCGGCCAGTCGAGCTCGCCGATCAGCGGCATCGGCGCCTCCGATCCGCACGCGTGATCGACGCCCGACGTCAGATCGGCGGTGACGTCCGTCGATGTCGTCTGGCCGTCGCCATCCCAGTCGACCGGCGCGGCCGACGTCGCCGTCGACGCGGGGATGTCGCACTGCGCGTCGGTGAACGTGATCAGATCCGGTTGCGTCGCGCCGAGCGTGACGGTCTCGTCGAGGTGTCGCTCGTCGAGCGTGCGCAGCGCCTCCTCCGAGTAGTCGAGGCGAGCGCAGCCGCCGCCGAAGCAGCGGTTCGGCGACGGGCAGTCGGCGGCGGTCGTGCACGGGATCGCGCGCGGATCGTCCGCGGCGCGCGCCGGCTCGACGCCGGTGAACTCGTAGCGGTAGTTCATCACGCTCAGGTAGTTCGGCTTCCAGTTCGTGTCGTCCACCGTCGGCGTGCCGATCACGCCGACGCCGCCGCCGTGGTGCAGCCCGAGGTTGTGCCCGAGCTCGTGCATGAACGTCGACGCGATGGTCAGCACAGTCGGTGCGTACCCGAAACCTTGCACGCGCGCGCCGAGGCTGACGATCGCGTCGTTGCCGGGAAGCTCCGCGAGCCCGGTCGTGCCGCCGATGTTCGGCGTCGTCGCCTTCGCGGTGCCATCCGCGTTCATCGGATACGGGCAGGCGTCGCAGTGCGCCGTCGTGTCGCACGCGACGTAGTGCGCGAACACGACGTAGTGGTACGCGAGCCGATCGACCGCGTGCAGCGCCTTGAGGTCGTACAGGCTCGCCGCATACTTGCCGACGCCGGCGGTGCCGGAGCTCGGGCTGCCACCCTCGCACGCGTCGGTGAGCTCGGTCGGCCCGCGCATCGACACGACCTGCGAGTGCGGCACGGCGTGACCTCGCACGACGTGGAGGTTCGTGCCGTGCAGTGCGAACGCGGCGACGACCTCGGCTAGCGCGCCCGGTGCGAGGGCCTCCGGATCGTGGGTGTGCTGGCACGTGCTCGCGATGCAGCGATCGCCGATCCGGCTCCCTGGATTCGCGCGCCCGGTGCAATCCGCGTCGGTCGTGCACGCGAACTCGCAGCTGCCGGTGTAGCTCGCGGCGACCGCCGGTCCGGTGCACGTCTCGCCGGCGTGCGAGCTGCCCCACGACGACGTGCAGTCGGCCGTGACGTTGCACGCATCGCCGGCTGGCGCATAATCGAGCCAGTCGTAGATGACGAAGATGTCGGGGTGCGCGACATCCGCGCCCGACAGCAGCACGTCATGGCACGCATCGATCGCGCCGTCGTGGTCGAGATCGATGCCACCGGCGAGCTCCCACGCGTCGTTGAGCCCGTCCTGATCGGTGTCGGCGCAGGTCATCATGCACGCCGGCGTCGCACCGAGGCACGGATCGCTCGACCTCGCGAGCACCGGGCAGCCCGCATCGTTCACCGTGTCGATCGGCGCGTCGGCGGTGCTGGCATCGACCGCGTCGTGGGGCGTGTGATCACACGCGACGAGCACCACCAGCACGAGCCACCGCATGCCTCAGCGTATCGCGCCCTGTCCAGCGCGTACATCCCGACGTCGGTGTCCCGGATCACCGCCTCGCGCTCGTCGTCCCACGTGCCACAGCAACTGTTTGCGCTTCATGTCTGCAGGACGGGCGTTGCCTGGAGGTTTTCCGCACCGAGTTGTTACACTGTCGTGCGGCCGGCGGCCTGGTCCAGCGCGCCGAGCGCACGGCGAAGGTTTGCACGTGCGGCTGCGTCCAACCGGGTGTGGAAGTAGTCCGAAAGAAAGATCCGTTGTCGCGCCGCGAGCCCGGCGAGAAACGCGCGTCTCCCGGCACGGTAGGTCTCGAGCGGGATGTTCGCGTACTCGCGCGCGATCGCGGCATCGTAGCTGTCGAACTCATCGACCCCGGCGCCGATGATGGCCATGTCGCAGTCCAGAAAGAGTGCGGCATCGCGATCGACATCGCCAGGGGCCAGCGCCCCATGGCGAGCCGTGAGCTCGATCAGCGCGGCGACGCGCGCGCGATCGACCGGCAAGTCGGCCCGGCGCGCCCAAGCTGCCGAGCGCGCTTCGTTGTCGCGTTCGCCCGGCGTGTAGACAGCGTCGTGAAACACGATGGCGGCGTACACCTCGCCCGGCTGCTCCCAGCCAATCGACTCCGCCACTTCGTCGTACCAACGAAGCACCTCGGCGACGTGCGCCATCGAGTGATAGGCACGTCGTGGCTCGCTGTAGGAGGTTTCGAGCTCGCGCGCGAGCTCGTCCGGCAACCGAAATGGTGCACTTCTGCTCGCGAACGCCTCGCTGGCCATCATGCTCCATCCTCACGCCAGCCCGGGCGCGCGTCGAGAACATCGATTCCGGCGCCAGATCGCGTCGTTGCCTCAAGGTCGAGCGCGCCAGGCCGCGGCAGATCGCGGAGCACCACGAGGCTACGCCGGGCGCTCGTGCGACTCGTCCTGGCGCGCGATCGGGATCGCGAACGTGAACGTGCTGCCGTCGGCGAGCTTGCTGTCCGCCCAGATCCGCCCGTGGTGGGCAGCGACGATCCCGCTGGCGATGAACAGCCCGAGGCCGGTACCGCGCTTGCTTTCCGCGGCGCCCTTCCAGTAGCGCTCGAACAGGTGCGCCATCTCGTCGGCCGGAATGCCGGGGCCGCCGTCGGTGACCGAGAACCGGACCTCGCCGCCCTGCGCCCATGCGCGAATCCGCACGCAGCCGCCTACCGACGAGAACTTGAGCGCGTTGGACACCAGATTGGCAAGCACCTGAACGATGCGCGACTCGTCGCACTGGATCGCGGGCAGCCCGCGGGGAACCTCGCTGACGAGGCGGACCGATCGCTCGGCGGCGCTCGCCTCGAACATCTCGAGCACCGGCTCGACGATCGGCGCCACCTCGTGCGGTTCCAGAACCACCGTGAACGCGCCGGCCTCGATCGTCGCCGCTTGCAGCAGATCCTCGATGAGCTTCGTCATCCGGCTCGCCGAACGCTGGATCGTCTGGACCGGGCGTTGGAGGTCCGCTCGGCCGGCGGCGACCTGGGTGACCAGCTCGGCGCTGAGCCGGATCGTCGACAGCGGACCTCTCAGATCGTGCGACACGATCGCGAGCAGGTTGTCGCGCGCCGCGACCGACGCGCGCACCTCGCGCGCGAGCCGGGCGAGCTCGATCGCCACGCCGGCCCGCTCGGCGAACATCTCGATCACGGTCTGATCGCCAGCGGTGAACTCCTCGCCCGACCGCTTGTTGGTCAGATACAGATGGCCGATGACATGACCGCCGAACCGCACCGGCACGCCGAGGAAGCCGCGCATCTCGGGGTGGTTCGGCGGGAACCCGGCGAACGCGGGATGCTCGCGGAGGTCGCGCAGGCGGAGCGAGCGTCCGATTCGCATGACCTCTGCGAGCAGCCCGCGGGCGCGCGGCGGGTGTCCGATCGCGGTCGCGACCTCGGCATCCATCCCGATCGACACCCAGGGCTCGAACGGATGGTCCGAATCGCCGGCGAAGCCCAGCGCCGCGTACTCGGAGCCCGCGATGGCGGCCGCCTGCTCGACGATCTTGTGGAGAACTTCGACGATCACCGTGCCCTGTCCATCGATCCGAGTGAGCAGCTGATTGAGCTCCAATCCGGCGCGGTCGAGCTGCTCGTACTGCTTGTGAAGCCGGGCTTCTTCGGTCCTGCTGCGCGCGAGCTCGCCCTCGATCCGCTTGAGCTGCGTGATGTCGGTGAACGACGTGCGGAACGCCGCCGTCCGCCCGGCCACGTCGAACACCGGGACGCTGAGGGCCTGAACGTCGCGTTCCTCGCCGCGTCCGACGCTGAATCGCATCTCCGTGGTCACCGACCGCCGCTCGCGCTCGCAGCGCCGCAGGTGGTTCCAGAACATCGCGCGGTCCGGCATGTCGACGAGCGCCGGAAACGGCTTCCCGATGAGGTACGTGCGGTCTCGCCCGACCAGCGTCGCGGCGCTCAGGTTTGCCTCGAGCACGACGCCCCGCGGGTCGAACGTGAAGTACGCGACCGGCGCGAAGTCGTAGAGCTCCTCGAACCGGCTCTTCGCCGCCTCGAGCGCGCCCTGGGCGTCGCGCAGCTCTCGGTTCTGCAGCTCGAGCTCGACCTGGTACACGCGCAGGTCGTGGACGATCTTGTCCTGTGCTTGCTGCCGGCCGTCGCGTTCCGCGAGCTGCTTGTCCAGCTCCGCGATCAGCTCCTCGCGGGACATCTGCTCGAGGCTCATGGCGACGCGCTCCGGCCGGCGTTCTCCATCACGACCAGCGTGAGCGCGGCCCGCTCGCCTTCGCTTTGGAGGCTCCGCGCCGAGAACATCATCGGCCGGTCGCTGGCGCGTCCGAACGGGTGTGAGACCCAGATCCCGTCGAATGGCTTTTGCGACTTGGCCGTCTCCTCGATCGCGTTCCACAGATCCGGGTGCGTGGATCGGCCCGCCCACACGTCGTCGAGCAACTTGCCGAGGACCTCGGGGCCGGTCTGGAGCTCGTCCGTGAAGGCCTTGTTGACCCAGACGATACGAAGCCGGTCGTCGAGCACGATGACCACGTTCGGCAGCGTCGCCAGCACCTTGGTGGCCAGCTCGTGGAGCTCCGTGACCTCACCGAGGACGTGCGCCGCCGGCGCGCGCAGGAACTCGATGACCGCCCCGCGGATCGCGTGATCGGAGGTCCGGTACGGGATCATCCGTGCCGTGTACCAGTTGCCGTCGGAGCAGCGCACGCGCTGGTTGCGCTCGCGCACGGTGTTGATCGCGTCGGACACGAGCGACTCGATCTGCGGCGCGTCGAGCGACGCCCCGAGGTGCGCGATCGGGCGGCCGACGTCGCCCGCGATCAGGTTGAGCAGCCGCTCGGCCTGGCCCGAGAACACGCGGATGCGCAGGTCCATGCCGACGATCACGAACGCGGTGGTCACGCCGCTGATCACGTTCTTGAGGTCGTCGTTGGTGATGTTGAGCTGGGCCATCCGGTTCTGGAGCTCCTCGTTGACCGTGGCCAGCTCCTCGTTCGTGCTCTGCAGCTCCTCCTTGGAGGTCTCGAGCTCCTCGTTCGTGCTCTGCAGCTCCTCGTTGCTGCTCTGCAGCTCCTCGTTCGCCGCCTCGAGCTCCTGGACGGTGGTCTGGAGGTATTCCTTGGTGACCAGGAGCTCGCGCTCCATCTCCTGGAGGTGCGTCTGGGTCGCGGCGTCGACCTTCTCGGCAGGCTGCTCGGTGGAGCCCGGCCGCGCGACGGGCTGGTCGCGGAACACGAGCAGGTAGCACCGCTTCTGCCCGCCATCGGCCAGCAGCATGATGTCGAGGACGACGAGCCGCTCCTGTGGCTCGTTGGTGAGGCGCAGCACCCGCGAGACCTGAGGCAGGCCGGTATCCGTAGCGCGCTGGAGCGTGGTGCGCAGCTCGAGCATCAGCTCGGGGCGGACGAGCTTGAGCACGTTCAGCGTCGCGATACCGGGTGCCGGCGCGAGGTACGGCCCGGTGTCACCGCGGAACTGGATCACGTTCTGGTTCTCGTCGATCAGCAGGCCCGGCGGAGCGAACTTCTCGAGCACCTTGCGATCCGCGAGCTGCTGGAGGCTGATCGGCGGGCGGCGCTCGACCGCCGGCACGCTCGGAGCTTGGGCCTCGACGCCGGCCTGGGTGCCGGCGGCGAAGTCGAACACCGCCGCCGACGGTACGTTCTTCTTGAGATAGATCTTGAGCTTGCGATCGAGCAGCGCGAACTGATCGGACGCCTCGCCCACCGACTCCGACGCGCCCAGCAGCAAGAAGCCATCGGGGTTGAGCGCGTAGTGGAACACGCGCAGCACCTTGCGCTGCAGCGGCGCGGTCATGTAGATGAGCACGTTGCGGCAGCTCACGAGATCCAGCCGCGAGAACGGCGGATCTTTCCCGACGTTGTGCCGGGCGAACACGACCATGTCGCGGATCGGCCGGGACACCTCGTAGCCCTTGTCGTGGGGGACGAAGAACCGCTGCAGCCGGTCGGACGAGACGTCGACCTCGATGCTCGGCGGATACACGGCCTGCCGCGCGCGAGCGAGCGCGTGCTCGTCGATGTCGGTCGCGAAGATCTGGACTCTGCGCGTACCGGCGACGTGATCGAGATACTCGACCAGGCTGATCGCGATCGAGTACGCTTCCTCGCCGGTGGCGCAGCCCGGGACCCAGATCCGGATCGGGCTCTCGGCGCTGCGCTTCTCGAACAGCCGCGGGAACACCACGGTCTTGAGCGCGTCGAACGGCTCGTGGTCGCGGAAGAAGTTGGTCACGCCGATCAGGAGGTCGGCGTAGAGCACCGCGAGCTCGGCGCTGTTCGAGTCGAGGAACCGGATGTAATCGTCGAGCTTGTCGATCTTCTGCAGCGCCATCCGGCGCGCGATCCGCCGCTCTACCGTGTTGAGCTTGTACGTCGAGAAGTCGACGCCGAACGCGCGGCGTACCATCTCCAACAGCCGGCCGAGCGCATCTCGGCTGAGGAACTGCGCCTGCCGCTTGCGCGCGACGAACGGATGGCCGGACAGCCGCATCAGCTCGTCGCCGATCTCGGCAGGGCTCAGGCAGTAGTCGGCGACTCGAGATCGATCGCCGCCTGCGGCATGCTCCGCTGGCTCGCGGTCTGCGGATCCTGCGCGAACGTGATGCCGCCTTCTTCCTTGATCGCGCGCAGGCCGAGCGCGCCGTCGCTGCCCGCGCCGGACAGCAGCACGCCGATCGCCGATGCTCCGAGATCGGTGGCGATGCTCCGCAGCAGGGTGTCGATCGATTGCCGCGGCAAACGCCCGGACGCCGGCTGGAAGCGCAGGATCCCCTGCGCGAGCACGAGCTCGACGTCCGGCGGCGCCACGTAGATCGTGTTCGGCACGACGGTGGTGCCATCCTCGACGGTGACGACCTTGAGCGACGTCCCGCGGGCCAGGATCTCGGTGAGGATGCTTTCGTGCGTGGGTGCGAGGTGCTGCAGCACGATGTACGCCATGCCGTCGCTGGACAGGCGCCGGGTGAGCGCCTCGAGCGCCTCGAGGCCGCCCGCCGAAGCGCCGATGCCGACGATCGGAAACCTCGTGCTCTCCGCAGCCTGGGCCGGCACGGTCTCGGGAGGCGTCGTCGAAGGTTCCGGCTTGTCGGGTGGTTCCGCCGCCATGTCTAGGTGATCCGCCCCAATCCGACCGCACTCCGCTGGAAGCGTACGAAGACCGCTTACCGCGGAGCGAGCGGGCGTGGCAACACGATCAGCGCGCCAATGACGGAGCGCACATCTCCACTCGTGCAATCGGAACGGAAACTGCGATCGCAAGATCTGTGTCTGCGCGAGTGCGATCGCACCGCATGTCCGAATGGTACCTTGGACCATGGAAGTCGGAGCCGAGCGCGCGGCGCGCGTTGCAGACCTCATTCGGTCGCAGCACGATCAGATCGTCGCGCGGTGGCTGAAGGCCGCCACCTCGGCCGCGTCGGCGCGCGGAGTGAACCAGGTCGCACTCACGAACGTGATGCCGGAGTACCTGTCGGCGCTGGCCGATCTCCTCGACACCGGCCGATCCGACGCGCGCGAGCGACTGCGCAGGCGGCTCGAGAGCCACGTCTCCACGAGGATCCGGCAGGGCTTCGATCTCGCCGAGATGGTGAAGGAGCTCGCCTTGCTCGGCTCGTCGATCTCCAGCGTGTGGCGCATGCTCCCGGAGCTCGGATGGCCGTCCGCGGCCGACATCGACAGCCTGCAGCTCGAGCTGCACGCCGCGATCGGCGATGTCACCGAAACCTTCCGTCGCCATATGCTCGAAGAGGAGCAAACCGAGAAGCGCTACTCCCGGCTCCTGCAGAGCATCGCGAGCAAGAGCTTGCACGAGCCAGGCCCTCCGCTCCGGGAGCGCCTGCGCGAGGTCGTCGCACTGGTGATGGAGGCGATGGGCGCGCAGTGCGCTGCATTCGCGCTCTACGACGTCGCCCGAGCGGAGCTCGTTCTCGAGGCGAGCGCCGGGATCGCGGACCTGGCTTCCCCCACTTTGACGTCCTTCGTGGAAGAGATCGCGGCGCACGCCGAGCCGACCACGGTCTACGACGCGACGGCTTCGCGCCTGGAGATCCCGGAAGCTCTCCGCCGCAGCAGCATCCACTCGCTTCTCGGCGTCCGGCTTCCGACGAGAAACGCGCTGCTCGGCGTGATGTACGTCGGTATCTCGCAGCGGCGCGAGTTCACCCCGCGCGAGCTGGCTCGCCTGCAGTCTCTCGGCGAGCAGCTGGGGCTGCATCTCGACAATGCGCGCTTGGTCGCCGAGCTGCACGCGACGATCGACGAGCTGCGTGCCGAGCAGGCACTGCGCGAGCGTTTCGTGTCGGTGCTCGCGCACGACCTGCGCGGGCCGCTCTCGGCGATCGCACTTGCCGCCTCCCTGCTCGCCGACCAGCCGCCACGCCCGGATCTCCCGATCAGGATCCAGCGCAATGTCGCGCGCGCCGATCGGATGATCCG
>DATJXL010000192.1:0-4457 GCA_035500135.1 Kofleriaceae bacterium | reverse complement strand
CGTACTGCCGGTCGTGGAGCGCGGTTATCTCGTCGGTCAGGTCACCGCGCGCGAGCTGCTCGAGCTCGAGCTCCGCGAACGGCCGGATGCCAAACCGGTGACCGCCGCCGATGTGATGAGCGAGCCCGCCGTGACCATCACGCGGGACGATCCGCTACTCGTCGCCGTCGGGCTCATGGCGGAGCACCAACTGAGGCACCTGCCGGTCATCGAGGCCGGGCTCGTGATCGGCATGCTGTCGGACCGTGACGTGCGCACGGCGGTCGGCGATCCGGTCAGGTTCATCACCGGGCCAGAGGCGATGCGGCTGATCACGGTTCGGGATGCGATGACCGGCCCGGCGATCACGGTCGCTGCGCAGGCCCCGCTCACCGAGCTCGCAACCGAGTTTGCCGACGACAAGCTCGGCGCGCTGCCGGTCGTCGATCGGGAGCGCAAGTTGCTCGGCGTCGTGTCGTACGTCGACGTGCTCCGAGCCCTCGCGGAGCGGAAATGACGGTCCGCCGCCGGTCGCCCGCAGACATCGCGCGCCGGATCGGCGAGCTGCGGGACGAGATCCGCGAGCACGACTACCGCTACTACGTGCTCGACCGGCCGACGATCTCCGACTCGCGTTACGATCGGCTGTTCGCCGAGCTCGTCGCGCTCGAGGGCGCGCATCCCGAGCAGGTGACCGGCGATTCGCCGACCCAGCGCGTCGCCGGCTCGCCGAGCGAAGCGTTCGCAACGGTCCGCCATGCCGCACCGATGCTGAGCCTCGACGCGACGACTTCCGAAGACGACGTGCGTCAGTTCGTCGAAACGATCGCGCGCACACTCGGTCGTGCGGAGGCGTGGGTGCTCGAACCAAAGTACGACGGGCTCTCGGTCGAGCTCGTTTACGAGGAGAGTCGGCTGATGGTCGCGGCGACGCGCGGCGACGGTGAGCGCGGCGAGGACATCACCGCGAACGCGCGGACGATCCGGGCGCTGCCGCTCGCGCTGCGCGGCAAGGCGCCGGCTCGGCTCGCCGTGCGCGGCGAGGTGATCCTGCGGCCTTCGGCATTTCGAGAGCTCAACGCGGCCCTTGCGAAGGAGGGACAGGTGCCATTCGCGAACCCGCGCAACGCAGCGGCCGGGTCGCTGCGCCAGCTCGATCCGTCGATCACCAAGGCGCGGCCGCTCGAGATCGTGATCTATGACGTGCTCGGGGTCGAGGGCGCGAAATGGACGAGCGCCTCGCAAGCGATGGCCGCGCTGCGCGAGTTCGGGCTGCCGACCAGTCCGCTCCACCAACGCGCCACGGCGATCGAAGCGATCCGCGACTACCAGGCGGATCTCGCGGACCGGCGCGACGAGCTCGATCTCGAGATCGACGGCGTCGTCGTCAAGCTCGACGATCTGACCGGGCGCGCGAAACTCGGTGCGACCGCGCACCATCCGCGCTGGGCGCGCGCGTGGAAGTTCGCGCCGCGCGGCGCCGAGACGGTGATCGAGGACATCCGGTTCCAGGTCGGGCGCAGCGGCGTCGTGACCCCCGTCGCGGTCGTACGCCCGATTGCGATCGGTGGCGCGCAGATCGGTCGTGCGACACTGCACAACCTCGCCGAGCTCGAGCGCCGCGATCTTCGCGTCGGCGATCGCGTCCGGCTCGTGCGCGCCGGCGACGTCATCCCCGAGATCGTCGAGCGGCTCGCGAGATCCGGCGAGCGCCGCGGCCCGAAGCTCGCGCCGCCGCGCGAATGCCCCTCCTGCGGTACCGCGCTCGATGGCGATCGCTGTCCGAACCGGCTCGCGTGCCCGGCTCAGCTCGTCGCAGCGCTGCGCCACGTTGGCTCGCGCGGGGCTCTCGACATCCGCGGGCTCGGCGCGGTCGCGGCCGAGCGGCTGGTCGCGAGCGGGCTCGTGAAGCGGCTCGCGGATCTCTTCGACCTCACCGCCGGCGATCTCGTGCGCGGCGGCTTCGGCGAAGCGGCGGCTCGCCAGCTCGCGATCGGGATCGCACGCGCACGCAAGGCCGAGCTGCATCGCTGGCTGATCGCGCTCGGCATCCCTCGCGTCGGTGGTCGCGTCGCGCGCCTCCTCGCCGGGGCGTTCCCGACTCTCGACAAGCTCGCCGCTGCGAGCGAGCGCGAGCTGGCCGAGAGCGTCGGACCTGCGGTCGCGCACGAGGTCGTTCGGTTCTTGCACGATCGCGCGAACCGGCGCCTGCTGGAGGTGATCCGTGGAGAACGTTGACGTCGCGCGCGTGTTCCAGCAGGTCGCGGATCTGCTCGAGCTTCGCGGCGACAACCCGTTCCGCATCCGCGCCTATCGCAACGCGGCGCGCGCGATCGAAGCGATGCCCAAGCGCGTCGCCGAGATCGTCTTGCACGACGGCAAGTCGCTTGCCGAGCTGCCTGGCATCGGCAAGGACCTCGCCGGCAAGATCGTCGCGATCGTCCGCGACGGCCACCTCGACATCCTCGACGAGCTGCTAGCCGAGATCCCGAAGGGTTTGATCGATGTCATGGCGGTGCCGGGCCTCGGCCCGAAGCGCACCAAGACCATCCACGACGCGCTCGATGTCTCGACGCTTCCCGCGCTCGAACAGGCCGCCCGCGCGGGCAAGCTCCACACCGTCAAGGGCATCGGCGAGGTCCTCGAGAAGCGCGTGCTCGACGCGCTCGCGCACCGTCCGAAGGGGAGCGGCCGGATCCTCCTCTCGGAGGCCGACGCGTTGGTCGCGCCGCTGCTCGATCACCTGCGCGGTGCGCGCGGCGTTGTCCGGCTCGAGGTCGCCGGCAGCGTGCGCCGGCGCCGCGAGACGATCGGCGATCTCGATCTGCTCGCAGCCGTGAACCCCGACAGCGATCTCGCGGAGCGGTTCGTCACCTACCCCGACTTCGCGAAGATCCTCGCGCGCGGTGCGACGCGCTGCGCGGGCGAGCTCGTGCGTGGGCTTCAAGTCGACCTGCGGATCGTGGCACCGGAGTCATTCGGCGCGGCGCTGTACTACTTCACGGGTGCGAAGGCGCACACGATCGCGGTCCGCGCGATCGCGCGCAAAAAGAAGCTCAAGATCAACGAGTACGGCGTGTTCCGCGGCCAGCGGCAGATCGCGGGCGCGACCGAGGACGACGTACTGGGCAGCGTGGGGCTCCCGTACATCGCGCCCGAGCTGCGCGAGAACCGCGGCGAGATCGAGGCCGCGCGCGCGGGCTTGCTGCCGAAGCTCGTCGAGGTCGCCGATCTGCGCGGTGATTTACAGATGCACACGACCGCGACCGACGGCCGCAGCTCGCTGGGAGACATGGTCGCCGCCGCCCGCGCGCTCGGCCACGACTACATCGCGATCACCGAGCACACCAAGGTACTCGCGATGACGGGCGGGCTCGATCGCAAGGGTCTGCTCGCTCATCGCCGCGCGATCGAGAGGATCAACGAGCGCGGCGACAAGCCGGTCGTGCTGTGGGGCGCCGAGGTCGATATTCTGCAAGACGGTGCGCTCGATCTGGACGACGCGACGCTCGGCGAGCTCGATCTCGTGCTCGCGTCGGTGCACACGCATTTGGGCATGCCGCGCGACGCGATGACGGAGCGGATCGTGCTTGCGCTCCGCCATCCGCACGTGCACGTGCTCGCGCATCCGACGAGCCGGCTCCTCGGAAAGCGCGCGCCGACCGCGGTCGACGTCGAGCGGGTGATCGCGGCCGCGAAGAAGACCGGCGTCTTGCTCGAGATCAACGCCCAGCCGGATCGCCTCGATCTCGACGATGTCTACGCGCGAGCGGCCCGCGATGCCGGCGTGCCGCTCGTGATCAGCACCGACGCACACCACGTCGACGAGTTGCGCTACCTCCACTATGGCGTCGACGTCGCGCGCCGCGGCTGGTGCGGCGCCGCGGATATCGCCAACACGCTGCCGCTGCGCGCACTGCGCGCCCGTCTGCGCCGTTAGCGTGATCTGCGACCCGCGTGTGCAAGGCCCTCGGAACGCACGAGTCACGCCTCGTGCATCGTCTGTTTTTCGTCGGGCCCCGAATCGGGGTTCGCGGGCGCCTCGGGCTCCGTCGGTAACTCCTCGAGGATCGTGCGGACCTCCTCGATCCGGTAGGAGGAAGCCTCGCGTTGTTCGCCGTATCGCCGTTCGTAGTCAAGGTCGTCGATGGCTTCGCCGATCTCGTCAATCGATGCGCTAGTCGCGGCGATGCGTTCGATGATCGATTCGTCGAGGTCGTCCCCGAAAATCTCTGCGATCTCCTCTGGCGTTGCCGGCGACACGCGACGAGCAGGCGTGCACCGGACGTGCCTGCATTACTTCGCGCGCGCACACCCGAGACTTCGCGATGGTGAAGTCAGCGCGCGCGCCGGCACGCGGGCTGCACGATAGTGTTTGTCGTGGTGCTCGATCACCAGGTCAGCGACAAGCGCTGTCCGTCGATCGCGACCGATGTGCCGAGCGCGTCGCCGGATCGCGCGAGCGTGGTCGCGAGCCA
>DATJXL010000191.1:0-19985 GCA_035500135.1 Kofleriaceae bacterium | reverse complement strand
GTGCCCTCGTAGATCGAGAAGATCTTCGAGTCGCGGCAGTACTGCTCGACCGGCCAGTCGCGCAGGAAGCCGGCGCCGCCGTAGACCTGGATCGCCGACGCGCAGATCTGAAACGCCTGGTCGCTGCCGTACGACTTGATGAGAGGCACGAGCAGATCGACCTGGCCCTGGTGGTACTCCTGCTGCTGCTTGTCGCCACCGGTCTTCTCGATCGCGTTCGCGCGATCGACATGCATCGTCAGCTTCACGGCGAGCGCGCGCAGGCCCTCGGTCTTCGCCTTCATGTCGAGGAGCAGCCGCTTGACGTCGGCGTGCTCGACGATCGGCACGCGCGGCGCGGTCGCGTCCTTCCACTGCTTGATCGAGCTGCCCTGCTTGCGATCCTTCGCGTAGTCGAGCGCGTTCAGGTACGCCGACGACGCGATCGCCAGGCTCTGGATGCCGACGCCGATGCGCGCGTAGTTCATCAGATGGAACATCTGGGACATGCCCTTCTGCTCGGTCGTGCCGACGAGCTCGCCGATGCAGCCGCCGTTGTCGCCGAACGCGAGCTGCGCGGTCGACGACGCCTTGATGCCCATCTTGTGCTCGATGCCCGCGACGGCGACGTCGTTCGGCGTGCCGTCGGGCCGCACCTTCGGCACGATGAACAGCGACAGGCCCTTCGTGCCCGGCGGTGCATCGGGCGTGCGCGCGAGCACCATGTGCACGATGTTCGGCGTCATGTCCTGATCGCCGCCGCTGATGAAGATCTTCGTGCCCTTGATGTCGTAGCGGCCGTCCGTGCGCCGGACCGCTTGCGTCGTCGCCGAGCCGACATCGCTGCCGGCGTGCGCCTCGGTCAGGCACATCGTGCCGGCCCACGCGCCGCTCATCATCTTCGAGACGTACGTCGCCTGCTGCTCGGGCGTACCGAACGTGAGGATCACGTCGGCGGCGCCCTGCGTGAGCGCCGGGTACATGTTGAACGACGTGCACGACCCGCACATGAACTCCTCGACCATCATCGCGAGCGTGAACGGCCCGGCCTGCCCGCCGTGCTTCTCCTCGATGCCGAGCGTGCGCCATCCGGCCTCGAACAGGGCCTTCCAGGCCTCGCGGAAGCCGCTCGGCGTCTTGACCTGACCGTGCTCGAGCCGGCAGCCCTGCTCGTCGCCGCCGGCGTTGATCGGGCCGAGGTACTTCTGGACCCAGCCGTACGCCTCTTCGATCACCGCGAGCACCTCGTCCTTGCCCCAGTTGGCGTACGGCGGCTTGCCGATGATCTCGTCGAGCTTGAACTGCTCGAACAGCAGGAACGTCATGTCGCGGAGGTTGGCCTTGTAATAGTTCTGCTGGGACACGGGGGCCTCGCGGGTGGGGTGAATGAACCGTCATTCATTTTATGGATCGACTGATGCGCCGCGTCAACCCGTGATATAGGGTCGCGCGCATGCTGCAGGACAAGGTCATCGTCATCACCGGCGCGAGCCGGGGCATCGGCGAGGCGATCGCGAAGGCGTGCGTCGAAGCGGGCGCGCGCGTGGTGCTCGCGTCGCGCAAGCAGGCGGACCTCGATCGCGTGGCGAGCACGCTCGGCGAGCGCGCGCTCGCGGTCGCGTGTCACACCGGCAAGGCCGACGAGGTCGACGCGATGTTCGCGCGCGCCGTCGAGAAATTCGGACGCGTCGACGGCCTCGTCAACAACGCGGCGACCAATCCGTACTTCGGGCCGCTCGTCGATACGCCCGATGCGGCGATGGACAAGACGATCGAGGTCAACCTGCGCGGCTACTTCTACGGCGCGCGCGCGTTCATCAGACATGCACGCACCCGCGGCGGCGGCGGCGCGATCGTCAACATCGCGAGCATCATGGGCCTACGCGCCGCGGCGATGCAGGGCATCTACGGCATGACCAAGGCCGCCGTCATCAGCATGACGCAGACGCTCGCGTTCGAGCTCGGCAGCTCGGGCATCCGCGTCAACGCGATCGCGCCCGGGATCGTCGAGACCAGGTTCGCCCAGACGCTCATCCAGACCCCGATGATCCATGACTTCATCGTCAAGCGAACCCCGCTGGGGCGGCACGCGCAGCCCGCCGAGATCGCGGGCGCGGCCATGTACCTGCTTAGTGACGCCGCCTCGTTCACGACCGGCACGGTGCTGGTCGTCGACGGTGGCATGACTGCGACCTAACTGTGGGCAAACTCACCGCGATTACCCGGCAGCTCCGTTATCGTCGAGACGTGCGGATCGTTGCCCTCGCGCTCGCGCTGGTCGCTGCCTGCGGCTCGGATGCCGTGCCGCCGCTCGCGACCGCGAAGCCCGGCGTCGTGTTCGCGTACCCGACCGACGGCATGATCGACGTGCCGCTCGGCGCGAACGTGATCGTCACGTTCTCCGATCCGATCGTGATGGATCAGCTCGCATGCAACGACGCGACGAGCGGTCCGTTCTGCATCGTCGGTCCCGCCGGACCGGTCACGGTGATGCCGCAGGTGTCGATGGACGGCAAGACGATCGTCGTGCCGTCGCCCGGGTTCGCCGAGGGTGGGCAGTATCAGATCGTGGTCGGCAGCGCGCTCGAGCCGACCGCGCAGAACCTGCCCGCAACCGGCGCGCTCGTCACGTTCACCGCGCGCGCGGATCGCCCGCGCGCGGCGGCGCCGACGCTGGTCTCGGTCAACGGCGGCGATCCCGCGAACCCGGAGTCGTTCCGGCCGATGTTCGAGGCGTCGACGATCCGGCTCGTGTTCTCCGAGCCGCTCGACCCGCGCACGGTCACCGCATCTCCCGGATCGGTCGAGCTGTTCGACGGCGGCGGCAACCTCGTGCCGGCGACCGTGATCGCGAAGGACATCCACGTCTCGATCGATCCGATCGCGGATCTGACGGCAGGGATGACCTACACGCTGCGCCTCAACAGCTCGATCCTCGACCTCGGCGGCCAGGCGCTCGCGCCGGTCGAGGTCAAGCTCACGCCGCAGAACAGCGTCGGCAGCGGCACGACGCCGCAGCTGCTGCGCACGCGGCAGATGGGCGACCCGGGCACGGCGGCGCCGCGCACCGGGTTCGCGACGAACACGATCGTGCTGAACCATCCGCTGATCGGCCAGCAGACCGAGCAGCTGCTCCCGGCGACGGTCGCGAGCGAGCTCGGCGATCCGAAGGCGCTCGGCGGGCCGATCGCGTTCACGATGCGCCGCGGCCAGCGCTTTCACGTCAGCGGGCTGAACGTCGCGTTCGGCGGCGTCGTGCCGTCGGGGCTGTCGACGCAGGAGATCGAGATCGAGCTGCTCACCGACGGCGGCGGCCGGCTGTATCGCAACCCGAACCAGTCGCCCGATCAGTCGCCCGAGAACGATCGCGCGCCGGTGTACGTCGACTTCAGCCTCGACGTCGCGGTGTACGCGACCGATCCGATGGGCAACGCCGTGCTGTCGCAGACCGTGCTCGGACTGCAAGCGGCCGGCATCGCGACTCCGACCGAGGGCGTGCTCGACATCGAGACCGCGTCGGCGATGGACCTCGGCCTGCTCGGGCTCGCGCAGGCGCCGTCGAACCTCGTGCTCGAGCTGATCACCGACGCGACCGCGACGCCGCCGAGCGATACGACGCCGCCGACGCTGGTCTCGACGTTCCCGGCCGCGAGCTCGGATCTGCTGCCGGTCGACGGCGGGATCGAGCTCGTGTTCAGCGAGCCGATCGATCTCGATCGCGCGCGCAACGGCGGGCTCGTGCTCGAGACCGGGACGAACACGATGGTGCCGTTCGAGCTCGAGAGCCACGGCGCGGCGGTCGTGCTGCGGCCGCTCACGCGCTTCGCGTATTCGACTGCCTACCAGGTCGTGTTCGACGACGTGCGCGACGTCGCCGGCAATCAGCTGGCCTCGCAGGTACCGATGATCTTCACGACGGCGCCGCTCGCGTCGACCGGCGTGCCGCTGACGATCGTGTCGGCACATCCGGGCGCGCCGTGCGCGCTGAACGGGACCGGGCAGTGCTCGGGCGGCCAGTCGACCGACGACGCGTATCCGGCGTTCACGCTGCCCGCGAACGACGTCGCGCGGTTCGACTTCAGCCAACCGCTCGCCGCGGGCTCGATCGCGCTCGGCGCGCAGTGCAACGCCGGCGACGTGCGCGTCGAGCAAGTCGACGGCAGCGGCGCGTGCTCGGCGACCGTGCCCGGCACGTTGATCGTCGAGGATCGCGCGCTCGTGTTCGTGCCCGACGTGCCGTGGGCGATGGGCACGCATTATCGCGTCACGCTCGTCTCGGGCGGCAACTCGAGCTGCAACGCCGGCGAGATCTGCGGCATCCAGGATGCGGCGAGCTGGGACCCGCTGACCGGCACGACGAGCGGCGCCGGCGGCGGGCCGAACCTCGTCGTCGATTTCACCGGCGACGCACCGACGACCAACACGATCGTGTTCGCGACCGCGTCGCCGTTCACCGACACCAACGGCTCGGGCTTCGTCGATGGCGCCGAGCTGCCGGCCGCCGCGAACTCGGCTGCGCTGCGCATCACCGGCACGAGCGGCGCGGTCAGCGCCGCCCACTTCAACGGGCCCGACTGCATCGCGTCGACGCCCGATGTCGAGAACTGTCTCTACCTGCAGGGCGCGATGCCGACGGCGCTGCAGCCGGCGCAGCAGAACTGCACGCTCCCGGACGGCTCGACCGCGGCGTCGTGCGTGCCGGTCGTGCTATCTGGCGAGGCGATGTACGGCACGTCGGTCAACATGACCGCGACCGTGCTGATCAGCATCAGCACCGACACCGGCACGTCGATCATGCGCCTGCGCGAGCCGCAGAGCGGCCCGATCATGGGCTACATCGTCGACCACAACGGCCCGACGTTCGTCACCGAGCTGAACCTGTACATGGACGCGCCCGACATGAGCCTCCCGCTGACGACGCACGACCTGCACTCGAAGCCGCTGACGGTCGACCTGAGCGGACCGGTCACGTTCATGCCCGACGGTCGCATCGCGATCTCGGTGGCGAACACCGCGGACGTGCCGGTCACGGTCAATACCAACACCGACATCGTCGGCAACGGCGCGGTCGACATGATCGTGCCCGCCGGCTACATGAAGCTGCAGCTGGTGTCTCCGCCGGTGCGAGGAGCGCCGCTATGAAGTCCGTGGTGCTCCTCGCGTTGCTCGCGCCCACGCTCGCGCACGCCGATCCCGATGCCGACGATGCCGCGGCGACGACTGCCGTCAAGGTCGCGCCGGCGCCGGCGAAGAGGCAGCGGCTGTACGTGCGGCTCGGCGTCGCCTACGTCCATCCGTTCGCGTCGTCGGGTCCGCTCTCGCTCGCGAACGTCGACGGCGCGGCCAGCCTCGCGGTCAAGGACGGGCCGATCGCCGGCTCGGGCACCACGATCGACGCCGCGACCGTGCCTGCCGCGATCATCGGCTACACGCTGCCGTACCTGCACGACCGGCTGTCGATCGAGACGATCCTCGGCACGCCGATCCCGGTGAAGTTCGAGGCGACCGGCACGCTCGCGAACCAGTCGCTCGCGCCGACCGCGCTCGGCATCCCGACCGGCGTGATGGCGCTCGGGCCGCAGCTCGGCGAAGCGAAGGGCGTGCCGCCGGTCGTGACCGCGGTGTACGCGCTGACCGACAGCCCGACGTTCGTGCCGTACGTCGGCGCCGGCGTGTCGATGCTGTTCGCGTACGACGCGAAGGTCACGAACCCGACGCTGACGATGGTTGGCCAGCCCGACATGTCGATCTCGCCCGCGCCCGGGCTCGTGCTCCAGACCGGCATCGACGCGAAGATCTGGAACCGCGTGTACGCGCGCATCGACGTCAAGTTCATCGCGCTCATGCAGGCGAACGCCGAGGTCGATCACATCCAGATCCAGACGCCCGACCTGCCGCTGTTCGGCAACGTCGAGGTCGGCAGCGCGAAGATGAGCGTGTGGGTGAACCCGCTGATCGTGCAGGCGGGAATCGGCGCGAACTTCTGAGCCGCGGCCGCGACCCTTGCCGTCGCCGCTACCGCTTCGCCAGCCCGGCCTCGATCGTCTGCGCGATCGACGGGTCGTGCTCCATCGCCACGGCCCACGCGCGCGAGACCTCGAGGTAGCCGGAGTCGTCGAGGTCGAACTGCGCGAGCGCGTCTTTCGGCGCGAGGTGCGCGAGGTCGCGCAGGAGCGCGATGTAGTCGCTCGCGCGCGCGACCTTGCTGCCGGGCACGACGACGCGATCGACGAAGCCGACCGGTGGCGCCTCGGTCTCGGCGGGCGCGCCGCCGCCCCGCGCGCGCAGCATCGCGTGGTAGGCCTCGCGCGACAGCGGGTCGCCGAGCCGCGGCACCGGATCGCGTGCGAAGTACGCCTGCTCGCGAATGCGCAGCGCGACCGCGCGCGCGAGCAGCGCCTCGCGATCCATCGTGCCGTTGCTGTCCGCAAGCGCGGCGACCGCTGCGGCCCGTGCGCGCGGCGTGACGTCGACCTGATTCTCCGACGACAACCGCAGGCGTGCCGCGTGCAGCGCGAAGCGGCGCGCGCGCCAGCCGTCTGGTGTCGGCGCGGAAGGCTCGTCGGTCGCACCCGCCACCGCCATCGCCATCGTCGCCGCCGCCGGCGCTGCACGCGAGCGCGCGCGGTCGAGCGTCACGCGAAACTGCGCCGCTTGCTCCGGGCGCGGGCTCTCGGCGACCGCGCGCTCGGCGAGCGCCGCGGCCTCGTCGAAGCGACCCTGGCCGATGTACGCGCGCGCGAGGTGATCCCACGCGCAGGTCTGCCACGCGCGATCGTCGCCGGCGGCACGCCGCAGCTCGTGCGCGATGCGCTCGCAGGCCTCGTGATCGCCGACTTCGTCGAGCACGTTCGCGTACGCGTGCAGCGTCGCGGCATCGAACGTCGCGCCGCCGAGCTGATAGGCCTGGCCGTACGCCTTCGCGGTACGCGGCGTGTCGCCGGCGGCATACGCGATGCCGGCGCACGCGAGCCATTGGTCTGCGGTCGAGAACCAGCGGCTCGCGTGGTCGAGCACGGTGATCGCATCGGCGGCGCGGCCGTCGTGCACGAGCATGCCGGCGAGCAGCTGCGCGCCGCGCTCGGCATCGGCGCGGATGAGGTGGTGCATCGCGTCGAGCACCTTGCCCTGGCGCGCGAGCGCGAGGCCGAGGTTGCGATGCGCCTCGCTGCTCGTATCGTCGAACGCGACGGTCCAGCGCGCGAGCTTCTCGGCGCGCGCCGCGTCGCCGCGCTCGAGCGCATCGCGGATCGCCGCGGTCGCCTCGGCGACGTCGAGCGGCACGTCGAGCCGGGCCGCTTGCCATGCGCCGGCGAGCGACGCGAGCTGGTCGTCGCGCCACGGCGGGGTCGCCGCACGCAAGCCGGTGCTCAGCACGGCGAGCGCGGCCGGCGCGCGCCCCGCCTCGAACAAGATGCGCGCGGCGTGCACGCACGGCCCGGCGCTGTGACCTTCGGCGAGGTAACAAGCGGTGTGCAGCGCGTCGACCGCGTCGTCGAGATCGATCTCGCGCGCCGCGAGCTGGGCGGCGATCGCGTCGGCCCACTCGTCGGCGCCGGCGCTGCCTGTATGCGACGCGAGCCGCGCCGCCTGCACCGCGACCTTCGACGCCCAGCCGTCGGGGCGCTCGCGATGCAGGCGTGCGATCGACGCCGACAGCACGGCGACCTCTTCCGGCCCGAGAATGCGCGCGGCGACGACCGGATAGTCGCGCACGAAGCCGACGACGTCGCCTCCGCTGCGCTCGTCGACGCCGACCGCGCGCTCGACCGCGCCGAGCCACGTCGTACCGACCCAGCGATCGATGCGGCGGAGCAGCGGATCGAGCACGCCAAGCAGCGCGCGCGCGTCGCGATCGCCGAGGTGCGCGCGATGGCGGCGCACGAGCGCGAGCGCTTCGCCGGCGACCGTGCGCAGCGCACCCGCGATCGTGCTCGGCGGCGCCGTCGTCGCGGCGAGGTAGCGGCCGAGCGCTTGCGCGGCGGTGTACGCGGCGGCCTGCGCGAGCGCGGCCGGATCGTCCTCGGACGCTTCGGTGAACGCGACCTCGAGCCAGCGAGCGACGAGTCGATCGCCGCGCTGCAGCTCGTCGGCAAGATCGAAGCCCGACGGGGCGCCCTTGCGCGGCGGACCGAGCTCGACAAATGCCGCGTCGATCGCGCGGCGGCTGCGCGCGTTCGCGGCGAAGCCCGCGAGCCAGGCGACGTCGAAGTCGATCGTGGCCTGCTTGCCCAGCGCGCGCGCCACGAGCCCGCTCTTCGCGGCGGTCGGCACGAAATCGGCGACGTCGCGCGCCATGCGCCGCGCGAGCGTCGGCGCGCCGATCGCGATCCGCTCGCCGAGCACGGCTTCGATCGCCTCGATCGGCGCGGTCGACATCACGAGTCCGAGCCGCGCGAGCGCGACGTGATCGTCGCGGCCCGGCTCGGTCAGCTCGGCGCGCCACAGCTCGTCGAGGCCTCGCCGCCATTCGCCGGCGGCGAACAGCGCGTGTGCGGCGGCGAGCCGCGACACCGGGGCCGCGAGCTCGCGCCCGAGCCCGTGATGCGCCCACACCAGCGGCGCCTCGTGCTCGCGGCCGGTCGCGACCAGCGCATCGAGGAACAGCGCGAGATCGACCGCATCCTCGGGCTCGACGCGCGCGAAGCCCTCGACCGCGCGTGCGTCGTCGCCGCGAAAGTAGCCCTCGCGCGCGAAGCACGTCGCGACGAAGCGCGCCTCCGTGCGCCACGCATCGAGCACGCGCACCTGCGCCGGCCACGTCGCGTCGCGGCCGGCGAGCCGGCTCGCGCGCAGCGCGATCGCTTCGCCGAGCCGGCCGACCTGCAACAGCGCGACCGACGCGCGCAGGTCGACGTGGATCTGGTCCGGGTACCACGGCAGCGACGCGTCGAGCGGGCAGCCGTGCTGCGCGGCCGAGCGCAGCGCGCGCTCGAGCCACGCGCCGACCCGCCCGGTTCGGCGATGGACGTCGAGCAGCGCGAGGTGCGCGCGCGGCTGCTCGTCGTGTAGCGCGACCGCGCGTTCGAGCAGGCGCTGCGCCTCGTCGATTCGCCCGGCTTCGGCGAGCGCGCTCGCGGCGCGCTCGAGGTTGTCGAGGCTCGCCGGCCGGCGCAGCGCCGCGACGCCGATCGCCGCGACGGATTCGAGCGGGCTCGGCGCGGCCGGGATGCGATCGCCGCGCGGATGATCGGGATCGGCCGCGAGCACGTGCGCCGCGAGATCCTCGCGGAGCGCGAGCTCGAGCAGGCGCAGCGCCGGCACGCGGAACGCCCGCGGCAAGCGCGCGACGAGCGGCAGCGCGAACGAGCGACGCGCCGAATCGGTCGGCACCTCGGTCTCCATCGTCGAATCGATCGTGGTCTCGACGATCGGCGTCTCGTCGAGCACATCGGCATCGGCGACGCGCGCGCTGTCGTCGGTCTCGTCGTCGAGGTCGCGCTCGGGCTCGTCGCCGACGACCGCGAGGCTCCAGCGCGGCGCCGCGGCGACCGGCAACGCCCACGCGCGCGCTTGCTCGGCAAGCGTCGGTGCGATCACGCGCAGCACGGCGAGCACCTCGTCGCCGCTGACCTCATCGAACGGCTTGGGCAGCACGCCGAGCTTGCGCGCGGTCAGCCACGCACCGAGCACTTGCTGGATCTGCTCGCCGAGGCGCGGCCCGATCGCGTCGAACGTCTCGGTCTTGCCGTCGCGGCCGACGGCGTGCAGCCGGACGACGCCTTGCTTGCCGAGCGCGAGCTCGAGCCAGATCAGCTCGTCCCGCCGCGTCGGGCCGAAGAACGCGTCGGTCGGGCGCGCGCCGTGCCCGGCGTGCTGCGGTGCGAAGTGGCCGTCCTGCGGAAACAGCGGCGTCGCGTCGGCATCGAGCACGCTGAGATTCGGATGGCGCTGACACGTCTCGACGAGCGCGGTCCACACGAGGATCGCGGCCTCGCGCTCGTATGCGGCATCCGGCCCGTCGATCGTGACGATCGGGACGAGCACCGCGATGCGATGCGGCTTGGGGAGCGCCGGCACTTACATGCCTTCCAGCTCGCCCGGGTTCAGGCGGCGCGCGCCTTGCCGCTCGAGCTGGGCGACGGTTTGCGGCGGGCACCCATCGCCGCGCACGTAGAAGTCGGTCCCGGGAAACGGGCCGTGCACGACGCGCGCACCGGCCGCCTCGACCGACTTCGCGAGCTTCGCCTTGTCGACGTAGCCCAGCTCGCCGGCGAGATACACGGTCGCGCCTGCCAGCGCGCGGCCGAGCCGGCGCGCGACCGCGCCGATCGGCGCGAGCGTCTGCGCGTCGGGCTCGGCGTCGAACGGCGCGGGCTTCGCGAGCGCGATCACGGCGTCGCGACCGCGCACGAGCGCATCGACCGCGGGCCGCGAGCCGGGCGCGCGCTCGACGAGCCAGCGCTCGTGCGGGCCGGGAAACGCCGGCAGCGCGGCGTCGTCGACGAGCTCGGCCGGCGGCGGATCCTCGGCGAGCACGCGCACGGCGAGATCGGGCCGGCCGGCGCGATAACACGCGAGCGATCGCGCGCACGCGAGCTCCGGCGTATGCGTGCGCGCCGTCGTCGCGAGCTCGAGCGCGGCGAGTGGTCGGCCGTAGATCGCGAGCTGGAGCGCGCCGAGATCCGCGCAATGCAGCGTCTGCGCGGCGGCGACGAGCTGCTTCACGCGGCCGCGCCGCGCGAGATCCTCGAGATACAGGTCGCGCACCAGCCGCTGCGACTCGGGATGCGCGGCGACGAGCTCGCGCGCGCGCGCCGGATCGCTCGCGCCGCGTACCATCCAGCCCCACAGCCCGTACAGATAGGCCTCGCCGTGGCGCGCGAACTTCGTCAGCACGCCGAGATCGTCGGCGGCCTGCGCGCACTTCGCGGCGCGCTCGTCGAGCGCGAGCGTCGCGGTCGCGCGCGCGACGCGCAGGCCACGCACCGTCGGCAGCACGCCGCGCTGCTTCAGGTGCCACTTCGCGCGCGCGCGCAGGCGATCGACGTTGTCGAGCCGCTTGATCGCGGCTTCGAGCGCCGGCAGCTGCGCTTCGCCGGCGAGCGCGATCACGGCGAACAACATCTCGAGCTGCTGGTCGAGCGCGGCTTCCTTCGCGCGCACGAGCAACAGCGGCACCGCCTCCTCGCCGAGCACGGCCGCGACGAGCCGGATCGCGCGCGCGCGGTGCTGCGGCGGCATGTCCTCGAGGCAAACCAGCAGCACGCGCGCGAGCGCCGGCGTCGCGAACGCTTCGATCGCTTCGCCCCACAGCCCGGGCGCGCGCGCGAAGACCGCCGACGCGCCTTCCCATTGCACGTGGCGGAGCGCGATCGGCAGCTGGCCGCTCGCGACCTTGCCTGCTGCGGTCGCCGCATCGGCGAGCTTGACGAGCGCCTCGTCGGCGAGCTGGATCGCTTCGACCGGCCACCGGGTCGCGGCGTGCAACGCGCGAAGCTGTCGGCGGCCGAGCGCCGCGATCGCCTGCTCGCGCACCGGCGGCGGCGCGGCCTCGTCGAGCGCGAGCGCGGCGAGCCGGCGTGCGGTCTCGACCGACGGAAACATCGCGAGCCACGCGCAGCCCCGCGCGCGCAGCTCGGGCGTGTGCCGCGGCTCGATCATCCAGTAGCCGACCTCGGCGAGCGACGGATCGGCGCCGAGCCACGGCTCGCCATCCTCGAGCAGCCGCGCGAGCCGCTCGCCCGTCACGCCGTCGAGCGCGCCGCCATCGCCGGGCACCGCGCGCAGCACGTCGCGGATGCGATAGCGCAGACCGGGTGGCACGCCGTCGAGCGCGCCGAGCGGAACGGGTGGCTGCTCCACGAGCGCGAGCTTACACTAGGCGCATGCTTCGCCTCTCGCTCGTGGCCGTCTGCATCGCGCGCGTCGCGAGCGCCGACCCTCCGACCGGCTCGATCCACGGCACCGTGATCTTCGAGGGCGAGCCGCCCGAGCAGAAGGTGCTCGATCGCAAGTCGGAGCCGAAGTGCTCGCAGGGCCGCACCGACGAGGCGGTCGTCGTCACGCACGGCAAGCTGCGCGACGTGCTCGTGCGGGTCGCGAACGGCTCGACGGGCGCACACGACGCGCCGAAGACGCCGGTCGTGCTCGACCAGCACGATTGCATGTACTCGCCGCGCGTCGTCGGCATGGTCGCCGGCCAGATGCTCGTCGTGCGCAACAGCGACGGCGTGTTCCACAACGTCTGGGGCACGCTCGCCGGCAAGGAGCTGTGGAACAAGCCGCAGCAGGCGGGCACGCCCGATCTCGAGCTCGATCCGAAGACCGCGCACGCCGGCGACGTGATCGAGCTCAAGTGCGGCGTCCACCCGTGGATGAAGGCGTACGCGGTCGTGCAAGACCACCCCTACTTCGCGGTCACCGACGGCGACGGTAAGTTCTCGATCGACGGCCTCGCTCCCGGTACCTACACGCTCGAAGCCTGGCACCCCGTGCTCGGCGCGCGCTCGATGCAGGTCGTGATCGGCAAGGGCAAGCGCGGGCAGGTCTCCGCGCGGTTCAGCTACAAGGCGAGCGACTGAATCACTCCAGGAAGCACATCAGGTACGGCCCACCGGTACTCGAGACGTCGCCGCCGTTCATCGCGCTGACGCAACCGGACGACGTCGGCTCGCTCGTG
Organism: Kofleriaceae bacterium; assembly: GCA_035500135.1. GTDB lineage: Bacteria > Myxococcota_A > Polyangia > Haliangiales > Haliangiaceae > JABFXX01. Next base: position 7,384 of record DATJXL010000191.1, on the reverse strand, counting down.
TAGTACACGCGATCATCGTCGACGACGAGACGAGAATCGTGACCGGTGATGTCACTTCCGACGGCGCTTCCACTCGCGCGATCTACGACGTCCAGCCCGACGGTCGAGTAGCACGCTCCGCCTGGTCCGATGGGCATCGATGTACGGCCGGCCGAGTAGATGAAGCGCGAGCTTTCCGCGATGGCGGTCGCCTCGAGGCCGCCCGCAATGGATTCGATCAGACTTCCATCGTCGATACTTCGTCGCTCGAAGCGACCGGTGTACGGCGCCACGTCGAGAAGCTCCGTGGCGCTGGCGTAGAGGAGCAACGGTACTCCACCGGTCGGCGTCTCGCTCACGAGTGTCGTCGTGATAGCCGTGCTGGGCTGAAACTCTCGAACGAGATAGGAAGGCGACGATGCATTCGGGTACTCGATCCAGAACAGTGCGTCACCGGACGAGGCGATATCGGCGATCGTGCCGGTCGTCGTCGCGATCGGCTGCACCGTCGAGAATCCAGCCGGAACGAGATCGATCTCCGACCCGGTCGCGAGGAAGACGCCGCCGCTGGGGGCCGGTGCGAGTGCTTGCGCCATGACATCGATCGAGCGCTGCAGCCCTGACGTCAGATCGACCGCGATCACCGCGCTGTCTTGGCCGTAATACAGCGTGCCTCCGGTGACGGTGGCCGGAACCCCGCTGCCTGGCAGCGGTGCCGGCCACTGCGTCGTGACCTGCACGCCACCGGCCTTGGGCCACATCCCCACATTCCCTTCGTTCGTGACGTAAACGTTCACGTCATCCACGCCGAGCAGCTCACCATTCGCGAGCGCGTGGCCGGTCTCGCTCGTGCCTTGGCAGTAGTGCTGGACCATGAACGCATCGGGACCAGCATCCGAGCTCGCACCCTGTGGTCGCGAGCACGCGCTCGCGACCACGAGCATGAACCCGGCCGCCCTACCCATGCGTCGACCGTAGCAAGCACGCGCTTCGCGATCCGTGCGAGACCGCACGCGTCACCTCGGCCGCCCCGGCCGGCACGTCCAGATCGGCTCGCCGCCGAGCGCGCGGTGGCCGCGGCGCATGAACGCGCGCACGCGGGGCTCGCCGCCGAACGCTTTGACCTGCGAGCGATACTCGCAGACCGCGGCGAGCTTGCGATCCTCGTCGCCGTCGCCGAGCGGCGCCGGCGTGCACGACCACTCGAGCGTCGCGGCTTCGGGCAGGTAGTCGTCGATGCCGGGGCCGCGCGCGCTGACCGCGACCAGCTGCAAGAGTGCGCCGACGCGCGGGCTCGCCCACGCCGGCGCCGCGAGCGGTTTCCACATCCGGCGTCGCGCCACGAAGTGCGCGCGCCGGCACGCGCGGCCGAGCGCGTACGGATCCTCGTAGAAGCGCACCCGCTCGAACGCGCCGCGCCCGAGCACCTCGCGCAGCGCGGCGAGCGCGACCTCGACGTGATCGACGTGGTGGCCGATCCCCAGCGGCACGTAGACCTCGGCGCCACGCTCGATCACGTCGGCGATCGCCGCGCGCACCGCACGCAGCTGCGCGAAGTCGTCCATCGCCGCTGGCGTGCGGAACACGTGCAGCGTGCGCGCCAGCGGCGGCTCGCGCCAGATCCGCTCGGGCAAGTCGAGCCAGCGCCGCTCGGCGCCGAGCGCGGCGAGCGCGCGTTCGTCCTCGGCGCGCCGCACCGAGTAGTCGCCGAACACGCGCTGCGCCGGCGGGATCGACGGAAGCGGCGGCCCCGCGGTGAAGCACGACATCACCGTGACGCGCCGGCCCGCCGCGGCCTCGCGCCCGATCAGGCCACCGAGCGACAGCACGGCGTCGTCGAGGTGCGGCGACACGACGACGAGCTCGGATCCGGGCATTCCCGCTGAGTGTACCCGACGGTCACTGCACTGCCGCGACGCCCGCGGTCGCGAGCCCCGAGCTGTCGGTCAGGCCCGGGCTCATCTGGCCGGTGACCGTCGCCTGGCCGGTCTTCGTGTTCAACCGGATCCATCCCATGCCGCCGCCGCCGCCGCCGCCATGGTTGCCCATCGCGCCGGCCGAGCCGCTGGCTTCCGCACCGGCGGCCCCGTTGCCGCCGGTGCCGGCCCCGACCAACGCTGCACCGCCGAGCGCCGGCGAGCGGCTGAGCATGCCGTTCTGGCCATTGTTGCCGTTGGTGTCGCCGGCACCGCCGCCGCCGCCGTTGGCCGCGAGCGTCCCGGAAACCTCGATCGTCGGCGCTTCGATCAGGATCGCACCGCCGCCGCCACCGCCGCCGCCACCGCCGCCGGCGCCCGGTCCGCTGCCGCCGCAGCCGCCGACGTTGATCCCGGCATCGACGTGCACCATCTTGTTCGACGCGAGCTGGATCGCGCCGCCGCCGCCGCCACCGCCGCCGCCGCTGCTCGTCGCGCCGCCGCCGCCGCCACCCGAGCCGCCGACCAGGGCCGAGATCTGGGCATTGCCGCTCGTGATGCCGCCCGAAGTGCCGCTCGTGTTGCCGCCACCTGGCCCTCCAACCCCGCCGTATCCACCGCCGCCGCCGCCGAACACGTTGTTGCTGGCGCCGCCCTTGCCGGCCGACGCGCCGCTACCGTCGAGCCCGGCCTCGCCACCGTCAAATCCGCCCGGACCCGCGCTGACGCCGATGCAGGACCCGCTCGCGTCGATGTTCGCGCTGACGGTGATCGTGCCGTTCGCGACCAGCGCCACCGGGTGAGATCCCAGCACCGTCAGCGTACCCGAGATGGTCAGCGACGCGAACCGGAACACGGCGACGCCGCTCGAGCTGATCGCGTAGCCGATGCCGCTCACCACGCCCGCACCGCCGGTGCGAAACCCCGAGATCGATCCGACGTCACCATCGAGCATCACCGCGGTGAGCGTGACGGCCTGCAGCGTCGAGTCCGGATCGAGATCGGCCGACGTGACGCCCCCGCCGGACGGCTGGAGCTGCGCACAATGCGGCATCGCCTCGGCGCCGGGCGACAGGCATCCCCAGGTGCACGTCGTCTCCATCGCGGGCGTGTTCGGCGCCGTGCACACCTGGAGCACGTCGTCGATGCACGTGGTCGATACCGCGGTGCAAGTCGGAGCGTCGGCGGCCACGTCGACCGCGCCGTCCTGCGCGCCCGACAGGCTCGGCTCGTCGAGCCCGAGCAGCTGCCGGCAGCCGGTCAGCGCCACGATCGCGATCACCCACCGCATGTCAGCGAGCGTATCAGGAAGCTAGTGCGCGACGGCGTCGATTCTCGCGCGCGCCCAGCCGGCCTTCGCGAGGCACGACTGGTAGTCGCCGTCGTGCGTGCGGTCGCCCCATTTCGCGAGCTCGGCCTCGGCAGCCTTGAGGTCCGCCTGCGCGACCGTGACATCGATCTCCTTCGCCGACTGCGCCTGTTCGACGAGGATCTCGACCGCGCCCGACGGATCGACGCGCAAGTAGCCGGTCGACACCGCGTAGCGCGTCGCCACTTTCGTCCCGATCGTGAGCACGCCCGCGCGCAGCGCGGTGAGCAGCGGCACGTGGCCCGGCAACAGCTCGAACTCGCCGAGCTCGCCCGGCGCCTGCACGCTGTCGGTGTCGGTGTGCGCGACGACGCCACGCGGCGTCACCAGGTTCACTCCGAGAAACGTGGGCAGCCCGCTCGCCATCAGCATGCCTCCCGCGTTCCGGCACCGAGCGAGACCGAGCGCTGCGCGGCGAATCGGAGGGGGTTGATGGCTGGGGTTGGTGGACGCACGCCCGAAGCGCAGCGAGGAGCGTGCTCGACGCACGCGACGAGCGAGCATCGGACGTACGCTCCGAGTCGCCCGGAGCGCGAAGGTCGCAGCCGGTGATGGAACGCGGGAGGCATGCTAGCTCCTCTTGGCCAGCTCGGCGGCCTTCGCGCGCACGTCGTCGATCGTGCCGGTCATCTCGAACGCCTGCTCGGGCAGGTCGTCGCACTTGCCGGCGAGCACCTCCTCGAAGCTGCGCACGGTGTCCTCGCGCGACACGTACATGCCCTTGAGACCGGTGAACGTCTCGGCGACCGTGAACGGCTGGCCGAAGAACTTCTCGATCTTGCGGGCGCGCGCGACCGTGACCTTGTCGTCTTCGCTGAGCTCGTCCATGCCGAGGATCGCGATGATGTCCTGCAGATCCTTGTAGCGCTGCAGGATGCGCTGCACCTCGCGCGCGACCTTGTAGTGGCGATCGCCGACGACGGCCGCCGACAAGATCGACGACGTCGAGTCGAGCGGATCGACGGCCGGGTAGATCCCCTTCTCCGTGATCGCGCGGTTGAGCACCGTCGTCGCGTCGAGGTGGGCGAACGCGGTCGCCGGCGCCGGGTCGGTCAAGTCGTCGGCGGGCACGTAGATCGCCTGCACCGAGGTGATCGAGCCGTCCTTCGTCGACGTGATGCGCTCCTGCAGGAAGCCCATCTCGGTCGACAGCGTCGGCTGATAACCGACGGCGCTCGGGATGCGGCCGAGGAGCGCCGACACCTCCGAGCCCGCTTGCGTGAACCGGAAGATGTTGTCGATGAACAGCAGCAAGTCCTGCTTCATCACGTCGCGGAAGTACTCGGCCACCGTGAGCGCCGAGATGCCGACGCGAGCGCGCGCGCCGGGCGGCTCGTTCATCTGGCCGTAGACCAGCGCGGTCTTCGACAGCACGGTCGAGCCGTCGCCGAGCTTGGCTTCCTTGAGCTCGTGATAGAGGTCGTTGCCCTCGCGCGTGCGCTCGCCGACGCCGGCGAACACCGAGTAGCTGCCCGACTTCTTCGACGTGTTGTTGATCAACTCCATGATCAACACCGTCTTGCCGACGCCGGCGCCGCCGAACAGGCCGATCTTGCCGCCGCGGCGATACGGCGCGAGCAGGTCGATGACCTTGATGCCGGTCTCGAACATCTCGACGTTGACCGCCTGATCCGTGAACTTCGGCGGCAAGCGATGGATCGGCAGGCGCTGCTTCGCGGTGACCGGGCCGGCCTCGTCGACCGGATCGCCGATGACGTTCAGGATGCGCCCGAGCACTTCGGGCCCGACCGGCATCGAGATCGGCGCGCCGGTGTTCTTCACGTGCTGGCCGCGAACGAGGCCGTCCGTGGTGTCCATCGCGACGCAGCGGACCATCTTCTCGCCGAGGTGCTGCGCGACTTCGATCGTCAGGTTGTCCTCGCGCTGATCGATCGACTTGTTAGTGAGCAGAAGCGCGGTGTTGATCTCCGGCAGCTCGGCCGACTCGAACGCGACGTCGACGACCGGGCCGATGACCTGGACGACGTGACCGGTGGTTGCAGCTTGCGTGGCCATACTTACCCTTTCAGAGCCTCGGCGCCGCCGATGATCTCGAGCAGCTCCTTCGTGATCGCCGCCTGACGAGCGCGGTTGTACTGAAGCGTGTAGCGTTGGATCATCTCGCCGGCGTTCTTCGTCGCGTTCTCCATCGCCATCATCTGCGCGCCGAAGAACGCGGCGATCGACTCGAGCGCCGCGCGATAGATCTGGATCTCGACGTAGAGCGGGACGAGCCGCGACAGCAGCTCCTGCTTGCCCGGCTCGTACAGGTAATCGATCGCCTCGGCGCTGGTCGTCTCGGGAACGACCGGCAAGATCTGCTGCACGCGCACGACGTTGCTGCCGGCGTTCTTGAACTCGTTGAACGCCAGGTACACGCGATCGACCTTGTTCGTGAGGAAGTCGTCGATCACGCGGTTCGCGGTGTCGCGCGCGACCGACAGCGCGATCGCGCTCGTCTGCGGCGCGAGGTCGAAGCTCGCGATGCGGGCGTTGCGGCGCGCGAAGTGCTGGTTCGCCTTCTTGCCGATGATGCGGAGCTTGACCTCGCTTGCCTCCGACAGCTCGTCGTGCGCGTAGCGCTCGACCGCCTTGATCACGGCCGAGTTGAACGGGCCTGCGAGGCCGCGATCCGCCGTGATCACGATCATCCCGGCGTGCTCGAGCTTGCGCGCCTCGAACAGCTCGTGGGCGTCCTTGCCGGCGACCGCGCTCAGCTCCGACACCACGCGTGCGAGCGCCTGCGAGTACGGGCGCGCCGCGATGATCGTGTCCTGCGCGCGCCGCAGCTTCGCGGCAGCGACCAGCTTGAGCGCACGCGTGATCTTGCGCGTGTTCTTCACGCTCACGATGCGCTTGCGGATGGCCTTGAGGCTCGGCATGTGCTGGTTACTTCTTGTCCTCGATGGAGAACTGCTTCGCGAACTCGGTGAGCGCGTCGCGCAGTCGCTTCTCGAGGTCGCCTTCGAGCTTGCCCGTCGACTTGATCTCGTCGAGCAGGTCCTTCTTGCGGCTCTTGATGAACGACATGAGCTCCACCTCGTAACGCCCGAGCACGCTGACCGGATAGTCATCGACGAAGGTTCCCTGGTTCGCGTACGGGCCCTTGTCGAAGTTCGTGCCGGCGTAGATCACGATGACCTGCTCCTCCATCGGCATCGGCACGAACTGGCCCTGCTTCAAGAGCTCCACCATGCGCTCGCCGCGCGACAGCTGCTGCAGCGTCGCCTTGTCGAGGTCGCCGCCGAACTGCGCGAACGCCGCCTTCTCGCGGTAGCTCGCGAGCTGCAAGCGCAGGCTGCCGGCGATCTTCTTCATCGCCTTGGTCTGCGCCGCGCCGCCGACGCGCGACACCGAGATGCCGACGTTCACCGCGGGGCGAACGCCCGAGTAGAACAGGTCGGCCTCGAGGAAGATCTGACCGTCGGTGATCGAGATGACGTTGGTCGGGATGTACGCCGACACGTCGCCGGCCTGGGTCTCGATGATCGGCAGCGCCGTCAGCGAGCCCGCGCCCTTCTCGTCGCTCATCTTCGCGGCGCGCTCGAGCAGACGCGAGTGGATGTAGAACACGTCGCCCGGATACGCCTCGCGGCCCGGCGGGCGGCGGAGCAGCAGCGACAGCTGGCGATACGCGACCGCCTGCTTCGAGAGATCGTCGTAGATGATGAGCGCGTGGCGGCCGGAGTCGCGGAAGTACTCGGCCATCGTGACGCCGGTGTACGGCGCGATGAACTGCAGCGGCGCCGGCTCGCTCGCGCCGGCGATGACGACCGTCGTGTACTCCATCGCGCCGGCCTTGGTGAGCCGGTCGACGACGGTGGCCACCGTCGACTGCTTCTGACCGATCGCGACGTAGAAGCAGAACATGTTCTGCCCCTTCTGATTGATGATCGTGTCGATCGCGATCGCCGTCTTGCCGGTGCCGCGGTCGCCGATGATGAGCTCGCGCTGGCCGCGGCCGATCGGGATCATCGAATCGATCGCCTTCATGCCGGTCTGCATCGGCTCGTGCACGCTCTTGCGCGCGATGATGCCGGGCGCCTTGATCTCGACCTGGCGGCGGGTCTTGGCGACGAGCGCCTTGCCACCGTCGACCGGCTGGCCCATCGCGTTGACG
>DATJXL010000190.1:0-3062 GCA_035500135.1 Kofleriaceae bacterium | reverse complement strand
TGCTCCGGCGACATGTAGTGGGGCGTGCCGATCAGTCCGCCCTCGGTGAGCTTCGTCGAGTCGGCCGCGGCGGCGAGCGTGTGCACCGCGATGCCGAAGTCGACGAGCGTGATCCGATCGTCGCCGTTGCGATCGACGCGCCAGATGATGTTCGACGGCTTGAGGTCGCGATGGATGACGCCGGCGGCGTGGGTCTCGCCGAGCGCGCTCGCGACGTCGCGCACGATGCGCAGCGCGCGCACCGCCGGGATCGGGCCGTTCGCGACGATCTTGTCGAGCGGCTGGCCCTCGACCAGCTCCATCGCCATGTACGGGCGCCCGTCGTCGAGCTCGCCGACCGCGTAGATCGAGACGACGCCGGGATGCCGCACGCGCGCCGCCGAGCGCGCCTCGCGCGCGAACCGCTTCGCCATCACCGGATCTGCGGCGATCTCGTAGGTCGGCACCTTGATCGCGACCGGGCGGTCGAGCCCGAGCTGGCGCGCGCGATACACCGCGCCGAACGAGCCGCCGCCGATCACCGCGTCGATCACGAACTGGTCGCCGATCGTGCAGCCGATCAGGTTCGCGCCCGACTTGCCGAGCGTGCCGCGCGTGTGATCGGGTTGCTCTGCCCCGCAGTGCGGGCAGAACCGAGCCGATTCCTCGGTGGATCGCGTGCACGTCGCGCAGATCCTCACCGTTTCACCCTACCATCGGCGCAGATGTTCGCCCGCGTGCTCGCCCTGGTGATCGCGACATCGACGTCCGCCGCGGCCGGCGGCATGGTGCTGCCGGTGCAAGGCGTGCACTCGCTCGAGCGCGCCGGCGCGCTGGTCGCGGGCGCCGACGATCCCGACGCGCTCTGGCTCGATCCCGCGGGCCTCGCGCGCCTGACCGGCGATGGCCGCCGCGCGTTCTTGTTCGACATCGCGTACGTCTACCAGCCCGTGCAGTACACGCCGGCCGGCGCGCTCGCCGCGATCGCGAACGACCAGCCCGGCGCGGTCGGCATTCCGACCGTCGCGGCGTCGCTCGGCGTCGGCGATCGGCTCGTGATCGCCGCAGGCATCACCGGGCAATACGGCGGGCTCGCCCGCTACGACGCGACCGGCGCGCAGCGCTACGCGCTGGTGTCGACGACCGGCACGAGCTTCGCGATCATCTCGGTCGGCGCCGGCTACGTGGTCGGGCCCGGGCTGCGCGTCGGCGCGACCGTGCAGGATCGCGTGACCGCGCTCGACCTCCAGGTGGTCGCGTCGGCGTGCCCGCCGCAGCAGACGTGCGCGCCGGGCGACGCGGCGTACGATCTGCCGCTCGCGCAGAACGAGACCGCGTACCTGTCGCCGAGCGGCTCGCTGGGCGTGCAGTACGACCTCGGCGTGCTCGCGACGGTCGGCGCGACGCTGCAAGCGCCGTCGCGCGTCTCGCAGGGCGGCACGTTGACGGCGCGCATGCCGACGTCGCCCGAGTTCACCGGCGCCGCGCAGGTCGGCACGGCCGCGACCGCGAGCTTCTGGCTGCCGCCGACCGCGCGCGCCGGCATCGAGCTCCACCCGACGCGCGAGGTGCGCGTCGAGGCCGCGCTCGACGTCGAGCTGTGGTCTCTTCAAGATGCGATCGACATCACGCCGTCGAAGATCTCGATCGCCGGCGGGCCGGCCGGCGCGTTCGCGCTGTCGCCGATGACGATCGCGCGCGACTACCACACGTCGTTCGCGCCGTCGCTCGGCGGCGAGGTCCGGCTCGGCACGGCCCAGCTCGCCGCCGGCGTCGCGTACGAGACCGCGGCGGCACCCGCGGCCGACGTCTCGGTGCTCACCGTCGACGCGCCGAAGTGGCTCGTCGGGCTCGGCGGCGGCTACGACGAGGCCGGCTGGCAGATCGGCGCCGCGGTCGGCTACGCGCACCTCGCGGACGTCGACGTGTCGACCTCCCAGGCCGCGGTGCACGAGCTGCAGCCGCTGCGCGCGCAGCCGACACCCGTCGCGGTCAACGCGGGCGTCTACCGGAGCTACTACGTCGTCGCGGGCCTGCGGCTCGCGCGCAAGTTCTAGCGAAGCTACGCGACCGCGCGCAGCGTCGCCGCGACCGGCGGCAGGAGCGCGCTCTCGATCACCGCGAGCGCGCGATCGGTGCGCACCGCGAGCGAGTCGGCGGTCATGCCGAGGCTGCCGGCCATCTCGGCGGCATCGAGGCTGCCGAGCAGCACCGACCACGCGAGGTCCGCGATCTCGCGCGCGTTGACCTGACGGTACACGCCGGCGTGAATGCCATCGGCGACGCATGCGCCGATGTGGTCCTGGATGCGCGCGATGCCGGCCGACACCGCGGCGACGACCTCGTCCGACAGCTGCGGGCGGATCGCCGGCTGCGCGAGCAGGCGCAGGATGCGCGGACCTTCGGCGTCCGCATGGGCCCACCGCACGAGGATGCTCCAGGTGTCGCGCAGCCGCGCCGAGACCGGCGAGTGCTCGCGAACCTGCGTCATCTCGACGTCGAACACCGTGAGGGCGTCTTCGACGAGCGAGACGTACAGGTCCTCCTTCGAGCGGAAGTACAAATAGATCGCGCCGACCGAGAGCTGCGCGGCGCGCGCGATCAGCTCGATCGACGCACCAGCGTACCCGCGCTCCGCGAACACTGCACGGGCCGCTTCCTGGATGCGGCGACGACGAGCCTGCCGCTCTTGCGCTTTGCGTTCTTGAGCGTTCGTCATGGCGCTGCTGTACTGACGATGACGCAACAAGTCAACGGGAAATCGTGTAGCAGTTGATCGCCGAATGTTCGTAGTAGATTCGTTCGGTTGGCACCAGTCGAGGCGATCCGAAACTGTCAGGACGGCATCCTCGCTAAATCTGAGTCGTTTTTCGAAATCGCGCGGCGCCGGCCAAAACGTCCTAACCGACGCGCGTGCGTCGCATTGACGCAGCCTGCGAGCGGCTCACGGGTTCAGATCGGCGAGCTGGACCTGCAGATCGCGCGTGACCAGCACCGCGCGGTTGGCGGGCACGTCCTCGAAGCCGTCGCGCGGATCGCCATCGCCGCCCGACACCAGCAGCACGCCGCGGAAGGATTCGTCG
>DATJXL010000189.1:0-18309 GCA_035500135.1 Kofleriaceae bacterium | reverse complement strand
GTCGCCCTCCAGGTCACCAGCATCTGGAGCGACCGCGTCTATCTCGACATGTCTCTGCTCACCAACCATCACGCCGCTGCGGCATGAACACCGAACCCGAACTCTCTCGTCAGGCATTCACACAAGAAGAGAGACTTGACCGCTGGCGCGCATCGGCGCTCGCGAGCTACGCGATCAACGGCAAGAAGCTCGGCGTCGACATCACGCGCGGCGACACGATCCAGATCCAGGGCGGCCTCGGTGGCCGCGTCCACGGCGTGCTCGATCTCGGAGTCGCGGGCTATGCGCTCTGGCAGATGACCGACGATCGCGGCTCCGCGCTCCCGCCGCAGCTCGTCGGCGCACGCGATCGGGTGTTCGGGCTCGGCCCCGAGGTCGATCTCGCCGTGCGCGCGCTGCACGCTCGGCTGTGGGCCCGGTTCGAGTGGGATCTCGGCGGCGAGGCCAGGCCGGTCGGCACGATCCTCGTCGCCGGGATCGCGGCCGCCGTGCTGTGACGCGCGCTACTTGTCGTAGAACGAGCCGCCGAACGACACGTTCGCGTCGCCGCCGCTCGTCGGAGTCGACGCCGCGTCGTAGTAGTCGAGGAACGGCGTCCACGTCATCGACGTCGCGTCTTCGACCTCGGCGATCGCGGTCACGGTGAACGCGGTGCCGGTGATCTCGGCACCGTACTGACCCGAGCGCGCGGGCACGCCGAGCGTGGCCGTGGTGGCGAACGGGATCGGCGTGTTGTTGCCGTCGACGATCGTGACCGTGAGCCGGCCCGTGAGCGGCGTCGAGCTGCCGCTCGCGAGCAAGATGTTGGTCGTGTTGGTGGCGATCAGCGTGCCGCCGGCGAAGTTCGAGCCGTTCGCCCCGAACGTCCAGCTCTCGCCCGGCTGATCGATCGGGCCGTCGAGCGAGAGCCCGCACGGCGTCGCCGGGTCGTCGCACAGGATCCACCAGATGTGGAACAGGTCGCCGCGCACGATGCCGGTGTAGGTCCACGTCAAGCCGCCGGCGCGGCCGAGGTCGCCGCCCGACGACCACGACAGCTGGTACGGCGGGAACATCGGGTTGAGCATCGGCATCAGCTGCGAATCGGCACAACCCGCCATGTTGACGGGCTCGCCCGCCGGCGTGTTCGGACATTGATCCGTGCTGTTGGGCACGCCGTCGCCGTCCGAGTCGCAGTCCGGAGAGGTCGGTCCGCACGCGGCGTCGGCGAGGTTGGGCCCCAATCCGCCGGTGCCGGTCTGCTTGCCCTTCGCGCAGCCCGCGATGGCCAAGGCAGCCAGGATCCCGTACATGACCCTCACACCTGGAGAATTACCGCAGCCGCCGAGGCTCGTCACGACAAATGAGCGGATAGTCCGGTACCGGTATGGCCAGGACTGCCCTCGTGACCGGTGCTAACCGCGGGATCGGCCAGCACGTTGCACGCGTGCTGGCCGGCGAAGGCTGGGATGTCCTCGTGGCCGCTCGCGATCGCGCCAAGGGCGCCGCCACCGCGGCGCGGCTGCGCAAGGACACCGGCGGGCGCCTCAAGGGCGTCGAGCTCGACGTGACGAGCGACACGTCGGTCGCGGCCGCCGCGCAGAAGCTCCGCGACGGCGCGATCCGCCTCGACGCGCTCGTCAACAACGCCGGCGTCTACCGCGGGGAGAGCGCGGCTCGCACGATCGAGACCAACTTCTTCGGGCCGCTGCGCGTGACGCTCGCGATGCTCCCGCTGTTGCGCGATGGCGCCACCATCACCAACGTGACGAGCGGCCTCGGCTCGTCGGCGAACCTCGACGACGCGCATCGCGAGCTGTTGCGCGATCCCGCCCTCGCGCGCGACGCGCTGGTCGCGCACGTTCACGACTACGTGCGCACCGGCGAGAGCTGGGGCACGGACGCGTATGGCGTGTCGAAGGCCGCGCTCAACGCGCTGACGCGGATCCTCGCCGGCGAGCTCGCGGCGCGCGGTATCCGGGTCAACGCGACCGATCCGGGCTGGGTTCGCACCGACATGGGCGGCCGAGGTGCGCCGCGCTCGGTCGAGCAGGGCGCCGCGAGCGTGCTCTACGGCGTGACGGCGACCGAGACCGGCGGCGTGTTCCGCGACGGCGCTCGCATCGCGCCGTGATGCTAGGATCGCGGCGTGTCGATCGAGGTGGTCTGGCAGCACGGCTACGGCAAGGTCGACAGCCACGACGGCCAGCACGCGGAGACGCGCTTCGCGCAGCTGTTTCTCGTGCCGCTGTGGCCGACGTCGTCGCAGTGGGTCGTCGGCAAGCGGCTCGGGATCCCGATCCGGCTGCACGGCCGCAGCGTCGCCGCGACGTACTTGCGGTTCTGGGCGCCGATCGTGGCGCTGTTGACGTTCGCGATCGGATCGGGCGTTGCGAGCTTGGTCGTCGCGGGCGCGCTCCTCGCCGCGTCGGCGTGGTCGTGGACATGGCGCAAGCTGCCGCGCTCGGCGCACCGGCGCAGCGACTTCAACCAGCTCGCGTTCGGCGTGCGCTGCGATCCGCAGCTGATGACGGCGGCGCACCGCGAGCGCTGCGCCGAGGCGCTGAAGCAGCGCTGGGACGCCAAGCCCGACAGCCGGCCGCCCGATGACATCGCGCGGCTGGGCGCGCGCGATCTCGAGGAAGCGGTCGTCGCGTACGGCATCCTGCGTCTGGCCGCGATCGATCACGGCGTGAGCCCCGAGCTCGCCGCGCGGCTGCTCGACGGCGCGCGCGACGACGCGGATCGCGACGGTCCGTACCGCGAGCTCGCCGCCGGCGAGGCGCAGCCGCAGCTCGCCGACCAAGTCGCGGAGGTCGCGCAGCAAGTCTCGAGCGCGCTTCCCCAGCGGCGGCTGCGCTAGCTACGGGTGCGGCGTCTGCAGCTCGAGGTCGGCGCCGAGACCGAGGTAGCCGGCGGTCACGGCCGCTTGCTGGTGGACGTCGAGCTGGAGCTGCGCGTTCGCGAGGTTCGGCGACAGCGAGTCGAGCCCGAGCGCCGCGAGGTCGGGAATCGGCAGCGTGATGTGCAGCTTGTCGCCGATCGCGCCGAACAGCTGCGGCCACACGACGCTCGTCACGATCTCGCTCACCGCGTCGTTTGTGAGCCGGCCCGGCGCGCCGGTCTGCCACACGACGAGCTGCGGCGTCTGCTCGACCGCGAGCGACACCGTCGTGCCGTCGACCTCGACCCGCGCCCCGGCGGTCGCGTCGATCGCGAACGTCTGCTGGAAGTCGGGCAACGTGATCTCGAGCTGGCCGAGCTGCAGCAGGATGTCACAGCGCTGACCGTCGATCTCGCACGGCGACGAATCCGGGATCGGGATCACGAACGGCGACAGCTTCGCGCTGACGTTCGCGGTCAGGCCGCCGACCGTCGCGGTGCCCTCGAGCAGCCCGCCGTTCCACAGCGTATGCAAGAGCGCGTTCAGGAAGTCCTGCGAGAGCACGAGGTCGAGCGCGGCCGTGTCGGTGGGCGGCAGCATCGGCGTCGCCGACACCCGCGCCGCGCCGCGCGACGAGCCGTGGATCGGCGTGGCCGTCGTCGCGACCGCGACCGCCTGATGCACGGTGACGTGGCCGGGTGACGCGCCGATCGCGGGCCCGGACACGACCTCGAGCGCGCCGATCGTGCCGTTCAGCGTGACGGTGACCGGCGTGCCGAGCTGCGCGTCGAGCGTGAACGTCACGTTGTTCAGGAGCTGGTCGGTCGCGCCGAGCAGCGACTCGAGCAGCGGCGGCAGCTTGTTCGTGAACGTCGGGATGAGCTGCTGCTGGATCAGATTCTCGACGAGCGTGCGGAAGTCGTTGTTGCCGACCGTGATGAAGCCGTCGAGCGTGTTGCCGTCGGGGCCGGTGAAGCTCGGCGTCAGCGGGCCGACGACCGCGGTGACGTTCGTGACCGTGACCGAGATCGTGCCGTCGGCGGCAACCGCGAGCGGCAGCGTCGCCGACGCGTGCATGTCGGCGGAGATCCCGCCCGCGACCTGCAGCGTGTTGCCGCTGTACTGGAACGAGCCCGACGTCGTGAGGAACACGCCGTCGAGGTCGATCGACAGCGCGATCGCGGGCGCCGGCGTGTCGATCACCTGCACGTCGGCGACGATCTCGGTCGGCGTGGCCGAGTTGATCGCGATGTTCAGCGACGAGCTGCCGGTGCCGACCTGGATGCCGCCATCGATCAGGCTCGCGAGATCGATGTTCCACAGGATGAGCTCGAGCGCGGCCGCGAGATCGTGCGCGACGACCGGATTCGTCGACATGTCGAGCGTCGTGCCGAGCAGCTGGCCGTCGAAGAACTGCTGGCCGAGGTAGAGGTCGAGCGCGTCGTTCACCTCGAAGTTGGCCGAGCTCGGCAGCGTGGCCAGGTAATCGGGCGCCCACATCACGTCGAGCTGCTGGCTCGCGATGTCGCCGAGGCCGTCGTTGGCGTCGACCTCGACGTGGTTGATCCCGACCGTCGGCACGACCTGCGTCGTGAAGTTGCCGCTGTCGTCGAGCTCGACCGCCGCGCCGTCGACCCAGACTTGTAGCCTGCCGTAGCTCGGATCGGTCGTCGTGGCCGTACCGGTGACGGTGATCGCCGGCTGATCCGACGCGAGGAGCTCGTCGCCCGGCGCCGGGGATGTGACGGTGACCGACACCGTGCCCGGCGCCGGCGGCTGGGGCAGCCCGGTGCCGCACGCGGCGGCGACCACGACAAGCAGGCGCGCGCGCATCACTGTTCTCCGAACTGGCCGTCGAGCACGCAGTGCGCGTTCGACGTGGTGAGGACCGGATCGACGATGCCGAGCCGCGCGCCGCCGGGTAAGCCGTACGTCGACACGCTCGCCGGCAGCGTGAACGACGGGATCGGGAACGCCGGCAAGCCGTTGTTGAGCGCGCTGCCGAGCACGTTCTGCAGCGCGGTCGTGAGGAAGCTCTCCATCGCGGTGCGCTGGCTCTGCGACAGCGTCACGTCGAACGAGACGTAGAGCTGCTGCAGCGCGAGGTTGCCGAACACGAGCGAGTTGCCGTTCATGCTCACCGTCGCGTTCGCGTTGCCGCCGAACATGATCTGGATCGGCGTGTCGATGATGCCGGGGATGGTCAGCGTCGCCGCCACGCCGCCGAGCATCAGCACGGCCGTGTTGTTGTTGTTGATCTGCGCGACCGGCGGCAGCCAGCTGTCGATCGTCGCGGTGCCGCCGCCGAGGTTCAGGTTGGCCTGGAAGTAGCCGGCACGCCACAGCGCATGCAGCATCTCGTTGAGCAGGCCTTCGTAGGCGGAGATCCCGACCGGGTCCGAGCCGGTCGTGCCCGGCGGATCGAGCATCGCGACCGGCAGCCGCTCGGCGATGCCGAGGCTCGGCCGGCTGACGGCGGTCGAGCCCGGCGTGAACCGCGTGCCGATCCCGATCAGCGCGTGCACGGTGTCGATCGCGAGCGACGAGAAGTCGAGGCCGAAGCCGAGCGTGATCGTGCCGGTTCCATCGAGGCGCGGCACCGAGAACGACGATGCGAGCGTCGAGATGTTCAGGCTCGACGTCAGCTGGTCGAGCAACGGACCGACCTGGTTGTTGATGAAGTTGGTGAGCGCGTTCTGCACCGCGTTCTTCACGGTGCCGGTGAAGAAGCCCTGGATCAGGTTGACGACGAACCCGCAGAAGCCCGAGCCGTTCAGCGAGACCGATCCGACCGAGACCTGCGGCGTGCCGGCGAGCGCGGTGCGCACGAGCCCGCCCTGCAGCGTCAAGCTGAAGTTGACGGTCGCGCTGATCGAGCTCGCGGTGACCTCGATGTTCGAGCCGCCGATGCAGCACGTCGTGCCGCACGCGCTGACGTTGAGGCGCACGTTCGGGAGCGTGACGTGGGCTTGCAGCCCGCCGGCGACCAGCGTCAGCGACGTCGTCGGCGTGTCCCACGCGAGCGAGCCGTTGTTGTAGCTGACGTTCGGATCGCACGCGAAGATGCCGCAACCGCCGCTCGAGATCGGATTGGCCGCGACGAGCGCGTTGTTGACGAGCGTGCGCAGCGCGCTCGAGCCCATCACCGTGTAGAAGAGATCGTTCAGGCTGTTGAGCCCGCTCGGGTTCGGATCGCCGATCGCGTTCTGATCGAGGCGCAGCGCGATCGCGTCGGCGAGCGGCGTCGACTCGGGGCCGAACTGCGACGCCGCGAGCACGAAGCACGTCGTGCTGTTCTGGATGTTGTTCTGATCGGTCGCGACCACGTCGACGAAGCTCATGCCGAAACCGATCGGCACCGACGCCTCGTAGTTGCCGCTCGCGCCGTCGAACGTCGCGGGCGTGCCGCCGATCGTCACCGACTGCACGTCGAACGCGGCGCTGATCCGGACCGGCACGGTCACGGTCGCCGGCGCCTGCTGCACCATGTACGCCTCGGCGGCGACGGTCGGCGAGTCGATCCGCATGCAGTCGATCGTCGGGCCGTTCGAATCGACGAGCGCCGGCAGGCTCACGCTCAGCGGCACGCCGTCCTGGGTCGCCGACGTGACGGTCGCCGACAGGTCGTACGTGCCGTCCTGGCTGAACAAGAAGCGTGCGGGCCCGGGCGAGGTCAGCGTCGGCGAGGCCGCGTAGTGGTACGTGACGTCGTCGACGCGGTTGCCGTAGAGGTCGAACGCCGACGCGATCAACGTGACCTGATCGAGGACCGCGTACAGCGTGCGTTCCGGATCGAGCGCGCCGTCGAGCAAGGCGGGCAGGGCGGGGATCACGACGAGGTCGGCCGGCGTGACGTCGGCCGCGCCCGTCACCACGCACGACACGGTGTACTCGCCGATCAGCGTCGCGGTGACGGCGGTCGCCGTCGCGGTCGTGCCCGCGCCCGACGGCGACAGCGCGAGCGTCTGCGTGAAGTCGGTGACCGGGTTATCGAACGCGTCGAACGCGAGGCACGTGACCGCGTCGGCCTGGCCGGCGACCGCGGTCGGCGTCGCGAGATCGGTGATCACGCGCACCGGTGGGCCGGCGACGATCGTGACGACCGGCGGGTCGTGGTCGAACAGCGCGAGGCTCGGCGCCGCGCAGGTCACCGTGCCGGTGCCGACCTTCGCCGCGATCACGTTCCCGCTCGCGTCGGTCGAGAACAGCTCGGGCGCGTCGTAGCTGATCGCGAAGTCGGTGGTTTCGGCGATCGGATTGCCGTGCTTGTCGAGCACCGGTTCGCCGTGCGCGTCGACGATCGTGCAGCTCGCGCCGACCGGATCGCCGGCCGCGAGCGTGGTGCCCGCGACGTGCGTCTGCACGATCACGACGGGGTGAATGTTGTCGCCGCAGGCGACCGCGAGCGTGATGAGCGCGAAGACGACGGTGCGCATCGCTCCCCCTGCAGAGCTGTGGGTCCGACGATACACCCGTTCTCGGCGGTGACCAGGCGGATTGTGGTGGCAGGGATTGGCGTGGACCGTTCAGATCACGTTGACCACTCCGATGACGCGGTGCGCTCAACGATGGTGCGCGAGCCAATCGTCGACCTCGCGCAGCTGATCGCGCTTGCCGTCGCCGAGCGTGGCGAAGCCGTCCCGCGCCTTGTGGGCGAGCGCGAGCGCACGCTTGCGATCACCGGAGTCCCACAGCGCGCGCGCGTCGAGGAGCGCGACCTCGTACACGTCGGATGGATCGGTGCCGCCGGCCTGCAGCGCGCGGTCGAGCGCCGCGGCAGCCTTGCGCGCCTGCTTGGCGTCGAGCAGGGTCTCGCCGAGGTGCGCGTAGAACACGAACAGGATCGGGCTCGTCGGGCCGAGCGCCTGCTCGGCCGTCGCCGCTGCGGCCGTGCACGTCGCGACCGCGGCGTCGAGCTGGTTCGTGCCGCGCAGCGCGTCGCACTTCATCACCAGCAGCGTCAGTGTCTGGAGGTGGCCGGCGCCGAGCTTCGCGGTGTCGATCGCGAGCGCGTGGTCGAGATACGGCAGGGCCTCCTTCATCCGGCCGACCGCGACGTACGTGTTCGCGAGCTGGCCGATCAGCTGCGCGTACAGCTCGCTGTGCTCGCCCTCCGTCGCCGCCGCGACCTCGATCGCGCGCTGGTACGTCGCGATCGCGCCATTCGCGTCGCCCTTGGTGAGCTGCGTGCCGCCGAGCGCGCCGAGCACGCGCGCGACCTCGACGCTCGTCGGCCCGTAGATCGACTCGTCGATCTCGAGCGCGCCGCGTGCGTGCTGGATCGCGTCGTCGACCTTGCCGAGCTGCAGCTCGGCCGCCGCGAGGTTCTGCAGCGTGACGCCGACCTCGATGCGGCGGTGACCGAGCGCGTCCTCGAACGCGAGCACCTTGCGGAAGTCGTCGTACGCCGGCTGCGCGTGGCCGGCCGCGCTCAGGATGCTCGCCTCGACGAGCAGCGCGTACGCGTACTCGGGCGTGTCGGGGGCGAGCTCGGCGATCGCGCGCGCTTGCTTCGCGGCCGCGATCGCGTCGTCGTACTTGTTCTGGCGCGACAGCAGCAGCGCGTGCGACGCCGCCACGCGCACGCTCCACACCTTGTTGTCGCCGACGCGCGCGAGCGCCGCCGCGGTCTGTTGCCAGCGCTCGGTCGCGACGTCGAACCGGCTCGACTCGGTCGCGAGGTTCGTGAGCTGCAGCCACGCCTCGAGCTTGACCTCGTCGGCCTTGCCGGCCTCGGCCGCGAACACCGCCTTCATCAGCTCGGGCTCGCCGCGCTCGGCGCTCTGCAGCACCCAGCGGGTCTGGCCCGCGATCAGGTGGAGCTCGGCCTCGGTCGGCAGGTGCTTGACGCGCGCGACCTCGGGCGCGATCGCCTCGGTGAGCGCGAGCGTCTCGCCGAGCCGGCCGGCGTGATAGAGCGTGCGCGCCTCGGCGAGCTTGGCCTGGAGTGCGACGATCGGCGCGCGCGCGATCGGATCCTTCGGCAGCGGATCGGGCGCGAGCAGCGCGGGGATGTCGGCGCAGTCCGCGATCGGGCCGAGCTTCTGCGCCGACGTCACCGCGTCGCGCACGAGCTGGTCGTCGGCGTGCGCGTAGAGCCCGATCAGCGTCGCGAGCTCGACGAGCCGGTTGTCGAGGCATTGCATGCGCAGCGTGAGCACGTCCTCGGACTGGTAGCCGCCGACCCGCGTCGCGCGGCAGGCCTCGGTGCGCATGGCGACCCAGCTCGCGGCGTACGCGTCGAGCGTCTTCTCGGTGCCGTGCAGCGCGTCCTCGGCGTACGGCTTGCCGAGCTTGCGGAACGCGGCCTCGACCGCGGTCCGCGTGCTCGCGTCCCACGCACCGGCGAGCTTGTCGGACGCGCCGGTGCATAGCTCGCTCGCCGGCTCGCCGCGCAGGCCGACCGCGCCGACCGCGAGACCGGCGAGCGCGAGCACGAGCACGCCGCCGAGCGCGATGCGCTTGCGCCCGGCAGTCGGATCCTTTGCGAGCGCGGCGAGCAGCGCATCCATCGACGCGAACCGCCCCGTCGGATCGAGCGCGATCGCCCGCATCGCGATCCGCTCCAGCCACGTCGGCACCTTCGCCGACGCCGGCGGCTTCGGCGCGGTCGCGCGCTGCGCCACGAGATCTTTGCGCTCGAACGGGCGTCTGCGGTAGAGCGCCTCGTACAGCGCGACGCCGAACGCGAACTGATCGGCGCGCGCGTCGGCCGGCTCGCCGCGATAGATCTCGGGCGCCATGTACGCAGGCGTGCCGAGCACGGTGCCGGTCTCGGTCAGCCGCTCCGACAGCGGGCTCTTGGCCTCGACGTGCTGGTCCGAGCCGCGCGAGGCCGGATCGTCGTCGCCGCCGTGCAGCCGCGCGAGCCCGAAGTCCATCACGCGCGTGCGCCCGTCGTCGCCGACGAGCACGTTGTCGGGCTTGAAGTCGCGGTGGACGAGGCCGGCGGCGTGCGCGGCCGCGAGCCCGGCGCCGGCCGCGCGCATCACCGGCACGATCTCGCGCCACGACCGCTTGTCGTCGAGCCACCTGCGCAGGGTCTTGCCTGCGATCAGCTCCATCGCGACGAACACGCGCTCGCCGGGCAGCGTGCCGACGTCGTGCACCGCGACGACGTTGGGATGCGCGAGCCGCGCCATCGCCTGCGCCTCGCGCAGGAGCCAGGTCTGGCCGCCGCTCTCCGAGCCGCCGGTCTGCGCCTGCAGGAGCTTGATCGCGACCTTGCGATCGAGCTCGGGATCGAAGGCCGAGTACACGACGCCCATGCCGCCGGCGCCGAGCACGTCGATCACGACGTAGCGCCCGACCTTGTCGCCGGGCGCGAGCCGCTCGGCCGTCACCTTCATCTTGCGCGGCGGGCCTTCGCGCCGCGTGTCGTCGACGTCGGTGGCGTCGCCGTCGCTCACCGAGCGAGTATCGCACTTTGCAAGGGGGATTCTGCGCGGCGTGCCGTATCATGCAGGCATGACCGCCCGCGGGGCCACGACCGACAAGGACAAGCGCGCACAGCAAGCGGCGGAGAACGACGCCGAGCCGGGCGAGACCGTCCAGCCGCCGAGCACGCGGTTCTCGTCGCGCGGGCCGCTGCCCGGTGTCGCGACGCAGCAGGGCCAGGGCCAGGGCCAGTCGCAAGGGCCGAGCGCGTCGGAGCAGGCGTACGAGCAAGAGGAAGACAAGCGATCGATCGACTGACGGCCCGGCCTGCCGGCATGCCGCACGTGCCGCCCCGGGGCATCGCCGTGCCAGACGAAACCGGCGCGCGCGCCGCGGGTCTGGACTACGCTCGGTTCGCCATGCGCTGGTGGTTCGTGCTCTTGATCGCGTGCGGGGGAATCGCGCCGCATCCGGTGGCGCCTGGTGTGGACGGCGACTTCGCGGCGACGGTGCCCGACGCGGCGACCTGGCAGGCGCTCGCCGCGCGCACGGGCAACGCGGTGATGTCGCGTGTCGAGGTCGTCAAGGTGCTGTTCGATCACACGGACGAGCGCCTGTACTTCATGCAGTCGCGGCGGTGGCCGATCCACTTCGACTTCGCCGAGCGGTTCCTGTCGACGCCCGGCGAGCCGGTGCTCGATCACGGCCGCTTCAACGAGCACGAGTATCGCGACGACGATCGCCGGTTCGTGCTCGGCACGCTCACGCACTACCTCGATTCCGAACGGTGGACGTTCGAGCTGTTCGCCGAGGATCGCCTCGACGTCGAGCACACCGCGCGCGTGTTCGATCAGATCCGCCGGACCGTCTTCTTCGGCGACAAGCTGCAGTATCACCCGGTGCCGGCGCGGCAGCTCGCGGTGCTCGATCAGGTGCGCGCCGCGATGCCGGTCGTCACGACCGACGAGCTGTTCGCGGGCGTGCGCTACGAGCCGATCGAGACCGGCGAGGCCTGGGGTTACCTGCGGATCGTGCCCGCCGGCGCCGAGCCGCCGGCGGACGTTCATCCGTACGACGTGCTCGTGCTCGGCACGCAGCCGCTCGAGCTGTCGCCGGTCGCCGCGATCGTCACCGACGAGCTGCAGGCGCCGCTCGGTCACCTCGCGGTGCTCGCGCACAGCCGGCACACGCCGAACATGGCGCTCAAGCACGCGAGCGAGGATCCGGCGTTCGCCGCGCTCGCCGGCAAGCCGGTGCACGTACGGGTCGGCCCGAGCGACTACGCGATCGAGGCGGCCACGCCCGACGATCTCGCCCGCGCCGGCCGCGCGCGGCACGCCAGATCCGTCGCGCTCAAGCTCGACGTGCGCGACGTCGGGCTGCCCGAGCTCCACGCGATCCCGAGCGATGGCCTCGCGCGGTTCGGCGCGAAGACGACCCAGCTCGCGCGCGTCGCGCGGCTCGACGGCATCGTCACGCCGCGCGCCTTCGGCCTGCCGTTCCATGCCTACCTCGCGTTTCTGGTCGCGAACGGGATCGATCGCAAGATCGCGGCGCTGCTCGCCGACCACACGCTGCGCGAGGACGACGCGCGCCTGCGCGCCGCGCTCGACGACATCCGCGCGCAGATCGCGTCCGCACCGGTGCCGGCGACGATCACCGATCCGCTGCTCGCGCGGATCCGCGCCGTGCTGCCGGGGGCGAGCAGGGTCCGGCTGCGGTCGTCGACGAACTCCGAGGATCTCGACGGCTTCTCGGGCGCGGGCCTGTATCGCTCGACGCGGGTCGATCCGAGCTCGCGCGCCGACGTCGAGCGCGGCCTGCGCGAGGTGTGGGGCAGCGTGTGGTCGTACGACGCGTTCGCCGAGCGCGAGTGGTACGGCATCGATCACGCCAAGGTCGCGATGGCGATCCTCGTGCAGGAGTCGATCGACGACGATGTCGTCAACGGCGTCGCGATCACCGGCAACCCGTGGTTCGAGGGCCGGCCGGCCGTGTACATCAACGCCCAGGCGCGCGGCGGCAGCGTGACCGGCGCCGCCGGCAACGAGGTGCCCGAGCAGATCCTCGTCTACACGTACGAGAGTGCGCGCGGCGGTGTCGAGCGCGTGTCGCGAAGCTCGCGCGCGGCGGGCCACGATCTGATGAGCGATGCCGAGGCGGCCGCGTTCTCGCGCGAGCTCGAGGCGATCCACGAGGAGTTCGTCGACGATCAAGTCGGCACCCCGCGGGCGGTCGACGTCGAGTTCATCGTGCGTTCGAACCGTCAGCTCGTCGTGCTGCAAGCGCGGCCGTACACGCTGACGTGGTCGGGCGATCGCAAGCTCGATCGCTGACCACACTAGCGATCGGGCTGGGGCGCCGGCACCGTGTGCGGCGCGGTGAGCTCGCCGCGCGGCACTTCCCTCGTGCGCTGCTGGTGCATGCGCGCGCGGCCGAACGCCCACATCGCGAGCAGCACGGCGGCGAGCGCGAGCAGCGGCCACAGCCACCACCGCGACGTCGGGCGGCGCGCGGCAGGTTCCTCGATGCGTTCGACCCGCGTCGCGATCACGTGCGGCGGCTCGCCGAGCAGGCTCTGCGGCACCGACGCGTGGATCTCGCGGCCTTCGTCGACGAGCGTCGACGACAACAGGCCGGCGTCGAGCCCGCCGCGCGCCTGCGCGAGCTTGCGGAACGCGCCGAGCACGATCGCCGCGGCGGCCGCCACGAGCCCGGCCGAGGCGCCGCCGCCGACGCCGAGGAAGCCGCTCACGCGCTTCGCCATGGTCTGCGGGTCGTTGCCGGCGAGGCCGACGAGCTGGTGGCCGGGCTGCTGCAGCGATGCGCCATCGCCGATCAGCTGCGCGGGCATGTCGTCTGCCGGCGACGTGCGGACGAGATCCGCGACCTGGTTCATCGTGCGCGGATCGTTGGCCTTGCCGACCAGGCCGTCGAGGATCGTCGCGACCGCGCCCGTCATGCCGGTGCGCACCTTCGCGCCCGGCAGACCGCTCTGCGCCGACAGGTGCTCGACCAGCCTGGGCGAGATGAGCTCTTCGATGCTTGCGATCAGGATGGACATACCTGGGGCTACCTCCCGCGTCGCGGCCGTGCCGTCGGGGTCTGCACGTACACACGCCGCAACGCGCGCGCAACACTCGCGCACCGCTGCGCGCGCATCGTAGTGGCCAGGAGGCTGCCATGAACGTTTCGCGTTTTCTCGCGCCCGGCATCGCCGTGGCGCTGGTCGGGTGCACGTACGCGAGCATCGGCTCGGGCGAGGTCGGCATCGTTCGCACGCCGAGCGGGATGGATCCACACGTCTACACCGCCGGCGACTGGCGCATCGGCTCCGACGATCGCGCCACGCTCTATAGCGTGCGCTCGCAGGAGCACGCCGAGCGGCTCGAGGTGCAGTCGTCGGACGGGCTCGGCATCGTGCTCGACACGTCGATTCGCTATCACATCGTTCCGGACGAAGTGCTCGCACTCGATCGCGAGCTCGGCCCGGATTACTACGACGTGCTGATCGGCCCCACGCTGAAGTCGCAGGCGCGCCGCGTCGTCGGCCGGTTCACGCCCGATCAGATCTACTCGACGCAGCGCGAGCAGATCGAGAAGGAGATCCGCGAGGGCATCGACAACGCGATCAAGGGCCGCCACGTCGTGCTCGAGGCCGTGCTCGTGCGCAACGTCGTCTTGCCGCCGCAGCTGCAGGCGGCGATCACCGACAAGCTCGAGGCCGAGCAGTCGGCGCTCAAGATGAAGTTCGTGATCGCGCAGCAAGAGGCCGAGGATCAGAAGCGGCTCGAAGAGACCAAGGCCGACGCCGAGCGCGCGAAGATCCAGGCCGAGAGCGAATCCGACGCGGCACACACGCGCGCCCAGGCCAGCGCCGACTCGGCGCGGATCGCGGCGCAGGCGGCCGCCGATGCCAAGCGGCTCGACGCGCAGGCGACCGACGACTACGAGCGGCTGGTCGCGCAGCACCTGAGCACCGCGATCCTGAAGCTGCAGGAGATCGCGGCGCAGAAGGCGCTCGCCGACTCGCCGAACGCGAAGCTCGTGCTCGTCGGCGGCGGGGCGACGGCGCCGGGCAAGACCGTGCTGGATCTGCGCGGCGCCGATGGGAAGTAGGCGCAAGTAGCCGAGCGCTACTGGACCACGATCGGGTTCGGCGGCACGAGGATCAACACGGTGCGCTGATCGAGTGGCGTGCAGCCGCCGGCGAGCACCTGGATCGTCGCCTGGAAGATCTGCGCGTCGTTGGTGACCGGCACGAAGTCGTTGAACGCATCGACGTTGAAGCCGACGGTCGTGCCCGGCGTGACGCCGTGGAACGTCGTCGCGTCGAACGTCGGCGGCGGGATCGTGGGCGGCGGCGGCGGCACCTGGTAGGTCGCCGGCATCACCGCCTTGATGAAGCTCGCGGTCGTGTAACCGGTCGGCAGCGGGTTGCCGTTGATGTCGGTGCCGACGCCCATCACGGTGTCGGTGACATCGAACGTCGCGAACCGCGTCAGCATCTGGATGCCGGTCACGATGTTCGTCGACACGCCGGTGCCGTTCGTGCTGGCGAGGAACACGAGCGGGCACAGGCCCTGGGCGTCGGTCGCCTGGCCGGCGCCGTTCTGGCCGGTGCAGCACTGGTTCGACGCGCAGCCGGCGGGACGCGTCCCGATGTCCCACGCGGCGGGTGGGACGCGCGCGCCGGTCGAGGTCGCGAGCGCAGTGTAGTACGGCACCGCGCTGCACGAGGCGTTGCCGATCGGCGCGATGCCGACGACGCGCGCGCAGATGTTCGCGAGCGCGGTCTCGGTCTGCGGCAGCGAGTGCGCGTACGCCGCGACGTCCGCGCCGTAGTAGTCGGGGTTCTGATCGTTGCAGTTGCCCGGATCGGGCGCGATGCGATGCGAGTCGGCGTCGCTGATCGGCACGATCACCGGCATCGTGCCGGTGCGGAACCCGACGCCGCCGACGCCGGTGTGATTCGCCGCGACGCTTGTCGGCGACGGCCCAGCGAGGCCGTCGCCGGTGGCGGCCTGGTAGATCGCCTCGATGCCGGCCTCCGGCTCGTCGTAGCCGTTACCGAGCGTGAGCGAGTTGACGCCGGTGGTGACCGCACTGACGCTGTTCGTGATCGCCTGCACGAGCTTGAACGGCTGGTCGGGCGACATGCCATAGGTGTCGACCGGGAAGTCGTCGTGATAGCCGACGCCGAACTCGCTGTTCGCGACCGCGGCCTGGATGCCCGGGATCACCGTCGAGTTGAGCTCGGTCTTGAGGTTGTTGATCTCGCCGGTCATCGAGCCCGTCGTGTCCATGATGAAGAACACGTCGAGCGCGGGGATCGCGGTCGAGAAGTCGAGCGGCTTCATCTGCTGACCGGCCGGATCGTTGTACGGAAGGATGAAGAAGAAGTCCTGCTGCGGGCCCGTCTTGCGATACGCGACGACGGTGATCTGCGCGACGCCGGTGAGGCCGAGCGCGTTCGCGGTGATCTTCGAGACCACGGCGGTCGCGCTGGCGAACGACGGGATCGAGAGCGTGGCGCCGCTCATCGTGCCGACCGCCGGATTGGCGACGGTGAACGTCGCCATCGCGGTCACGTCCTCGGTGGTGTTGTCTTCGTAGTTCGCCGTGACCGCGAAGCCCTGCGCGCCCGTCGCGTTGAGATCGAGCTGGACGATCGGGTTCGTCGGCGAGACGGTGATGCCCGTCAGCGTGTGAGGTAGGTTGTTGCTGCCGCCGTCGGTGCCGCCGCCGCCGCCGGAGTGCTTCGACGGGCCGCAGGCACAGACTGCTACCACGAGGATCGCGCGCCAGATCCAGGTCCTCATCGACCGGGACCATACCGTTTGTGGTCGCGCCAGAAAAGGTACTAGCTCGGGCCCGGCCTGCAATCCGTGTGAGGATCACCACGTCTCCCGGTTACAGCCCACGGATTCCGATGCATCATCCGCGGGATGTCTGTCTCGACGCGCCGCATCGGACCGGTCGATCTCGCGGCGCAGCACCGGGCGCTCGCCGGCGAGATCGAGGCCGCGGTGCTCCGCGTGCTGCGCTCGGGGCGCTACGTGCTCGGCGAGGAGGTCGCGGCGTTCGAGGCCGAGCTCGCGCGCTGGTTCGGCGCGCGTCATGTCGTCACGTGCGCATCGGGCAGCGACGCGCTGACGCTCGCGTTGCTCGCGCTCGGCATCCGGCCCGGCGACGAGGTGATCGTGCCGGCGTTCACGATTGCGATCGATGCCGAGGTGGTCGCGCTGCTCGGCGGCGTGCCGGTGTTCGTCGACGTCGACGCCGCGACCGGCGCGATCGATCCCTCGCGAGTGGCGGCTGCGATCACGCCGCGCACGCGGGCGGTGATCGCGGTGCACCTGTACGGCGTGCCCACCGACGTCGCCGCGATCCGCGCGGCATGCGGCGCGATTCCGGTGATCGAGGATGCCGCGCAGGCGCTCGGCAGCCGGCTCGGCGAGCGCGCGTGCGGCACGCTCGGCGACTTCGGCTGCTTCAGCTTCTTTCCGACCAAGAACCTCGGCGCCGCCGGCGATGGCGGCGCGCTCGTGGTCGGCGACGACGCCCGCGCGAAGCAGCTGCGCGCGCTGCGCAACCACGGCTGCACCGCGCGCTACGTTCACGACGCGGTCGGCCTCAACAGCCGGCTCGACGAGCTCCAGGCCGCGATCCTGCGCGTCAAGCTGCGGCACGTGGCGGGCGCGCAGGCGCGGCGCGCCGAGCTCGCGGCGCGCTACGACGCCGCGCTCGCGCCGCTCGGGCTCGCAGCGCCGGCCGTGCCGGGCGGGCGCACGACCAACTTCCACCAGTACACGATCCGCCACCCGCGCCGGGACGCGCTGCGCGATCACCTCGCGCGCGTCGGCATCGACGCGGCCGTGCATTATCCGCACGCCGTGTTCCAGCACGCGCCGTACCGCGGCTCGCATGCGGATGAAGACTTTCCCGTCGCGGTGCGGCTGGCGGCGGAGGTGCTGTCGCTGCCGTTGCACGCCGAGCTCGCTGACGAGGATGTCGAGCGCGTAGTCGCGGCCGTGCGGGCGTTCGAGTAGCAGCGGCATCGGCTCGCGGCCGCGGCCGCGGCTTCGGCTAACGGCTTCGCCTGGCGGCTGGCGGCGGCGGCTGGCGGCCGCGGCTTCGGCTGACGGCAGCGGCTTCGGCTAACGGCCGCGGCTAACGGCCGCGGCTTCGGCGCGCGGCATGCGGCTCGCGGCACGCGGTCGCGGCCGCGGTTCGCGGCACCGGCTTCGGCCGCGGCTGCGGTCTGCACGGCGCGAACCTCGTGCGCGTGCCATGACGCGCTCTCCTTCGGCTCTGCTCGCGGTGGCCGGCGGCGCCGCCCCCGCGCCGCTCCCGCGCGTCGCTCGCGCCGAGCGCGGTGGACGATCGTGCTTGCAGTGAAGGTCGGTGCTGCGCGCGAGGTGCGAGCAGACCGACGACGGGGGCTCGGCACGAGCGCCGCGCGTTGGGCGGCGCTGGGGCGAGCGCCGCCGCCGGCCACCGCGAGCGGCGCCCAAAGGAGAACACGTCATGTTTCACGCACTCGAGTTTTCGCTCACCGTCCTGGACCTGCTCGCCGAGGTCGAAACCAGGGTCCGCTTGCACCGCAAGTCGCTCGCCGACCAGATCGGCCGCGCCGCCGAGAGCATCGCGCTCAACCTCGCCGAGGGCCGGTGTCGCGCCGGCCTCGATCGCGCCGACTTCTACCGCCGCGCCGCCGGCAGCGCCGGCGAGCTCACCGCCGCCTTGCGCATCGCGCGAGCCCGCGGATACATCACGCCCGCGCAGTTCGCCGCGGTCGACGCGCCGCTCGATCGCGTGCGCGCCATCACCTGGGCGCTCACGCACCGGCCGGCTCACGCCCGCGTGAGCCGGTAGAGCATCGCTCGCACGCGGTCGAGCTCGGGCTCGAGCGCGAGCTCGTCGACGTAGCCGCGCAGCCGCGCGATGCGCAAGGCGACGGTGAGCTCGCTCGCGCTGCCGGCGGCCATCTCGTAGTGCCGTCTGCGATCGCCGTCGCGCCGCCACCTGCCTTCGCCGAGGTTGAGCGCGACGCTGTCGGCGGCGCG
>DATJXL010000188.1:0-17148 GCA_035500135.1 Kofleriaceae bacterium | reverse complement strand
CATCGCGACGTCGCCGTTGTGCAGCGTGATGCCGGCGACCTGCGACAGCCGCACGACCTCCATGCGATCGCCATCGAGCAGCGTGACCTTGTAGTCGGTCTCGGGCTGCGCCGGTGGCGCGCCCTCGGCGACCGGCCGCGGCTCGTTCTCGAGCACCTCGACGATCAGGATGCGCCCGTGCACGTTGTCGCCGCCGGTCGTGCGCAGCGTGACGACGGTGCCGCGCAGCTTGTCGAGCACCTCGGCGAGGCTGCCGTTGCCCGGTCCGAGCGTCGCGCTCGCGGCGTTCGACCACGCGCGCGGATCGAGCGGCATCGAGATCGAGACCGCGCGACCGCCTTGCTTTTCGACCACGGTGAGGCTCTTGAGCAGGTCGTTGACCTGATCCTTACGCACGCGAATGGTGAGCGCATCGCCGTCGACGTGCCCGGCGCGCTCGAAGTAGCCGACGCCGTTGCGATACAGCACGACCTTGGACAGCTGCAGCGCGCCGTTGGTCGTCGCGTAGGGGTGACGCTCTGCGCCGCATGCGGCGAGCGCGGCGAGCATGAACGTGAACAGGAGCTTGCGCATGGATCGCGGCATCCTACCTCAGCAGGCGCAGTAACGGCCGCGCGAGACGTACACCGCACGCGATCGCGAGCGCGCCGGCAGGCAGCCAGAACACGGCGTAGTAGGCCGCGATGCGCTGGTCGCCAGCAGTCGCGCCGAGCACGGTGGCCGCGGTCTGCGCGACGAGGCCGAGGCCGGCGACGACGAGGACGAGCGCGCCGACGAGCTTGCCGCGCACCGCGAGCGCACCGCCGAGCGCGAGCGCGACCGCGAGCACGAGCGCGGTGTCTTTCGTCGCCGGCACGATCGGCTGCAGCCACGCGTACACGAGCAGCATCGGGCCGGCGGCGAACGCCGCGATGATCGTCGCGCGCAGCAGGCCGATCAGGCGATCGCTCGAGCTCCACGTCGCGTCGTGATCGTGCGAGCCGCGCGCCGCCGCGAGGTTCGCGACGATCACCGCGCCGCCGATCGCGGTCAGCCACAGCAGCCACGCGACCTCGAACACGTCCATCGACCAGTCGACGCAGATCGGATCGACGTGCGCGGTGAGCTTCCAGTAGCAGAGCTCGTTGAGTCCGCCCGACACCAGCGCGGTCGCGCCGAGCGCGAGCCCGAGCCAGCGGCCCCAGAACCGCCGGCGCGCGAGCCCGTAGATCGCGACGACACTCAACACGCCGACGACGACCGCGAGCTTCGCGTCGGGAAACAGCGCGGTGCGAGTCAGCCGCACGCCGGCGAACGAGCACGCGACGAGCGCGGCCTCTGCGCCGAGCACGACCGCGGCGATCGCGGTGCCGGCCGCGGGGCGCCGCGTCCCGATCGCCAGGCTCGCGACCGCCAGCACCGACATCGCGATCATCCCGCTCCAATGTGGCCAGCTCGCCCACGCGGTGGTCAGCGAAAACATGCGGAACCACGCGACCGCGCTGGCGGCGACGGATGCAAGTGCGAGCAGCTGCGATGCACGCTTCATCCCGACACCCAACGCACGAGGCCGCCCGAAGTTTCATGGCAACATCGCCCCGACCATGCGCATCGGGGGGATGTTGATCGAGCAAGGCGAGATCCAGCCGCCCCAGCTCGCGCGCGTGCTCGAGGACCAGCGCCGCGACCCGCGCCGCCTGATCTCGCTGTTGATCGACAACGACGTCGTCCCGTTCGACGTCGGCTCGCGCGTGCTCGGCGAGCAGCGCCGCGTGCCGTGCCTGCTCACGAAGCACTTGCAGGCGCGCAGCGCGAAGGTCGCGCAGCTGATCCCCGCCGAGCTCGGCCGCACGTGGGGCGCGATCCCGGTCGGCCGCACCTCGACCGGCACGTTGATCGTCGCCGCACGCGATCCGAGCGCGCAGCTGCTCGGCGTGCTGACGCAGGCCGCGGCGTGCAAGGTCGCGGTCGTGATCGCACCGGCGTCGAAGGTCGACGCCCTGATCGCCGAGGAGTACGGACCGCCGCCGGCCGACGAGTTCGACGTCGATCTCGATTCCGCGCTGCGCGACATGCCCGACCGGTCATCGCCGCCGCCGCCCGACATGGACATCCTCAATCCTGCCAGCGTGCGGCTCGCGCTGGCCGACCTCGACGACGTGCGCGTCACGAAGGATCCGTCGCAGAGCGGCATGCTCGCGGTGATGGCCGGCGCGCGATCGGGCGCGCGCACGCTGCCGCCGCCGCCGCCGTCGCTGGATTCGACGCGCGCGCTGCTCGAGCGCGCGACCTCGCGGGACGAGGCGACCGACGCCGCGATGGCGTTCATCGCCGGCTCGTGGCACGCCGGCCTCGTCGTCGCGATTCGCGACACGCAAGCGCTCGGCTATCGCGGCCACGGGCCCGCGATCGGCGCGATCGAGACGCTCGTCGTCGAGCTCGCCGAGCCGTCGACGCTGCGCCGCGCGGTCGAATCGAAGCGCACGTCGATCCACCTCGTCGACAGCCCGGCCCAGCGCGAGCTCGCGCGCCGGCTCGGCTCGGCCTCGCTCGCCGCGGCACCGATCATCGTCGGCGCCCGCGCGATCGCCGCGATCGTCGTCGGCGAGCCGATCCAGGGCCTCGGCGAGACCGAGCGCTGGATCGGCGAGCTCGGCCGGCTCGCCCAGATGCTCGCGATGGCGTACCAGCGTCTCCTCGAGGGCGGCTAGCGCGTGGCGACGCCGCTCACGGCCGCGCACCGGCGCTGGCGCATCAAGGTGTTCGTCGCGACGTGGCTGTCGTACGTCGGCTTCTACTTCTGCCGCAAGCCGTTCTCGGCCGCGAAGTCGGCGATCGGCGAGGAGACGCACTGGGATCCGACCACGCTCGGCAACATCTGGGCCGCATACTTGATCGCGTACTCGGTCGGTCAGTTTCTCGCGTCGTACATGGGCACGAAGCTGGGACCGCGGCGCAACGTGCTGCTCGGGATGGGCGTGTCGATCGCGTGTACGGTCGCGATGGGCATCATCCTCGACGTCACCGCGCTCGCGATGCTCGCCGCGCTGCTCGGGCTGTCGCAGGCGACGGGCTGGTCGGGAAACGTCGGCACGATGGCCGGCTGGTTTCACAAGCACGAGCGCGGCCGCGTGATGGGCGCGTGGTCGACGAACTTCAACATCGGCTCGCTCGTCTCGGGCTGGGTGATGGCCGGCGTGATCGGGCTCGCGACGCCCGCGCCGTGGCGGTGGTGCTTCTACACCGGCGCGATCGTGCTCGGCGTGATCTGGGTCCAGTTCTACTTCCTGCAGCGCAACCGTCCCGAGGATGTCGGCCTCGAGCCGGTCGACGATCCGGCAACCGAGATCGACGAGGCGAAGACGCCCGAGCCGCCGCCCGAGGGCTTCATGGGCCTGTCGCGCAGCGCGTGGACCAACCTGCTGCTCGTCGCCGGCTTCTACTTCTTCGTCAAGTTCATCCGTTACGCGATCTGGTCGTGGGCGCCGTACTTCCTGCACGAGCACTACCAGCTCGCGCAGGGAAGCGCGAACTGGTGGGCGACCGCGTTCGATCTGCTCGGCCTCCCCGGCGTGTACCTGACCGGCTGGATCTCCGACAAGTACTTCGCATCGCGGCGCGCCGAGATCTCGGCGCTGATGATGCTCGGCGTGACGGGCGCGACGCTCGCGCTGTTCATCTTCTACAACGCGTCCGCCGCGGTGTTCGTCGCACTGCTCGCGGCGATCGGCTTCACGTGTTACGGCCCCGACGCGCTGCTCACCGGCGCCGGCGCGATCGACATCGGCGGCCGTCGCTCGGCGACGTTCGCGGCCGCCGTGATCTCCGGCTTCGGCAGCATGGGATCGATCGTGCAGGAGCTGGTCATCCCGCGCGTCTACGACGCGAAGACCGGCAGCCTCGAGGTGATCTTCGCGCTGCTGCTGTCGTGCGCCGCCGCCGCTGCGGTGTTCTGCGGCGCGCTCGTGTGGCGCAACCGGCGCGGTGGAAAAGGCATATAGTGGGGCGCGAATGAGGGATTCGTCGATCCTCATCGTGCACCCGGATCGCAAGACCCAGCGCACGGTGCAGCGCATCCTCGGCGCGACCGGGCGCCGCATCGACGTCGCCGACGAGCTCGAGCAAGCCGCGCGCATCCTGCCGCACGTCGCGCCGCTGCTCGTCGTGATCGACGCCGCGCTCGCCACCACGCCGGCCGCCGACGCGTTCCTGGCGTCGGCGCAGCGCAAGGGCGCACGCGCCTGCCTCGCGCTGCTCGGCGGCGCGTTCGATCACGTGCCGCGCATCCTCGGCACCGGCGCGGTCACGAACTTGCTCGTGCATCCGATGCCGGTGCTCGCCGAGGAGCTGATGATCAGCGCGCAGAAGCTCGTGCGCGACGATCTGTTCGGCGCCGAGAAGTATCTGCTCTGGGGCACCGACCTCGAGATCGCGATGGTGACGCGCGCGAGCCAGCGCGCGCACCTCGTGAGCCAGCTCGCCGAAGCCGTCCGAGCGCGCGGCCAGAGCGCGCGCGTCGCCTCGATGGCGATGCTGCTCGCCGACGAGCTGATCTCGAACGCCGTGCACAACGCGCCGGTCGACGCGACCGGCGCGCACTATCGCCGCGACATCGCGCGCGATGTCGAGCTCGAGCTCGACGACCGCCATCAGGTGCGGCTGCGCTGGGGCGTCGACGCGCGCTACCTCGCGATCGAGGTCAACGACCGGTTCGGCAGCCTCGACCGCGAGACGATCCTGCGCTCGCTCGGCAAGAGCGACGTGCGCGACTCGGGCGGCGGCGCCGGCATGGGCATGACGCTGTGCTACCGGTCGTGCGACCACCTCGTGTTCAACCTGGCGCCCGGCAAGCGCGCCGAGATCATCGCGCTCGTCGACGTGCGGCATCCGCCGGTCGAACGCGTGCCGGCGTCGTCGTACAACGTGTTCGTGGAGCGTGCATCATGACGGAGACGTTCGGCCGCATGCATGTCGACATCGCCGCGACCGGCGAGCTCGCGCTGTCGGGCTCGATCGACGAGACCGCGGCGTTGCCCGCGCTCGTCGCGCGCGCGCACGGCGGCAAGCTCGTGATCGATCTCGCCGGCGTGTCGTTCATCAACTCGCTCGGCGTGCGCGATTGGATCCGGATGCAGCAGGCGGCCCAGCAGGCGAAGATCGCCGTCGAGCTGCGCCGCGTGTCGGAGCCACTCGTCCATCAGCTCAACATGATCGTGGCGACACGCGGAGATGCGCTCGTCAGCTCGTTTTATGCGCCGTACGCGTGCGACGCGTGCGGCCGGGAAGACTCTCTCCTGGTGGATGCGGTCGCGCACGGCGATCGGCTCGCACGACTCGACCCGCCGCCCCAAACGTGCTCTGAATGTGGCGCCCAGATGGCGTTCAACGACTTCCCCGAGCGCTACTTCTCTTTTCTCGCGAACGGCTGACCGTGCTCGAATCCTTCGCGCGCTTCGTTCAGGACGTGGTCCGAGACATGGGCTACGCGGGCCTGTTCATCTTGATCACGCTCGAGAGCACGCTCGTGCCGATCCCGTCCGAGCTCGTGATGCCGTTCGCCGGCGCGCTCGCCGCGAAGGGCGAGATGTCGCTCGCGCTCGTGCTCGTCATCAACAGCTCGGCGGCGATGCTCGGCTCGGGCATCTCGTACTGGCTCGGCGCGGCCGGCGGCAAGCCGTTGCTCCAGCGCTACGGTAAGTACGTCTTCGTACGCGCGAAGGACATCGAGCGTACGGAGGCGTACTTCGCGCGCCACGGACGAGCGACGATCCTGATCGCGCGGTTCTTGCCCGTGATCCGGCACATCATCTCGGTGCCTGCCGGTGTCGCACGCATGCCGCTCGTGCCTTTCTTCACCCAGACCTTCATCGGCTCCACGATCTGGGGCTCGGTCCTGATCATGCTGGGCTACGAGCTAGGCCCCAAAGCGCAGGAATACGCTGAAGAACTGAAGCACATCGATCTCCTCGTCGGGGTGTTGATCTTGCTCGTGCTCGTGGCCCTCGCCGTGCGATTCGTGATACGTCGGCGCCGGGAGTCGCGGTGAGAACAATGCCGATTGACCAGAGTGCGTCAAGCTGAGCTACTACGCGAGTCTACCGTGTCGCTGCCAGGTCGTACCCCTACCAAGCCTCCGTTCACCCCGTCGCCGTCGATCACGGGAGCGAGCACCGTGATCACCCCGGCCGGCGTCGCGATGTCATCCGCGCAGGCATTCGCGGCGCGCGTGCTCGATCGCCACGAGTCGGAGCTGGTGGAAGCGGCGATGGAAGCGGTCGCGACGCGCTCGCCCGGTGACGCTCAGATCCTGCAGGGCTTGATCAGCGAGCTGCGCGCGACCGCGGAGCTGCTGGATCGCCAGCGCCCGCTGCGCCGCCCGACCGCGCTCGGTGGCGAGAACCGCGACGAGCAGACGCTGATCGAGCACCTGTGCACGATCGACGGCTTGTCGGGCGACCTGGTGCTGCCGCTGAAGGCGACGCTGTCGCGCACGCACCTGCTGACGAAGATCAACTTCCTGCGCGGCTTCGTGAAGGCGACCGCCGCGATCAGCGACGTGCCGAGCGCGGCGCAGATGACACACGAGCTGCGCGAGGAAGTGGCGCAGTCGATCTACACGCTGCTCGCGGAAGAGCTGTTCCTGGCGCTCTTGCGCAAGCCCGATGTCGCGCGGCGGACGAAGCAGCGCGCGGCGGATCAGCTGATCACGATCTGGGACGACGCAGCGCTCGAGATCGACGACTTCGCGCCGCTGCTCGAATCGGCGTGGCATGCGAGGAACCGCATCAACAGCGCGTACGGCACGCTGCTCGGCGCGACCGAGACATTCCGCCTGGTGACCGAGGATTGCAGCCCCGAGGTGCTGGAGTTCTTCGGACGCGAGGGGATGAGCGCCGACGAGTCGGCGGCGTTCGAAGAGTTCCTGTTCAACATGACGAGCGAGGAGCTCGCGACGCTGCGGCGCGCGATGCAGCAGCACCACGTGACGGCGGCGAGCCCGGCGTGGGCGGCGGAAGTCCTCGGGCGGCAGATCGAGGAGCTCGAGCACTCGCACGAGATCGATCCGATGGCGCTGTACCGCAGCTATCAGCGGCGCCAGCTGGCGGCGGATTTCCGGCTGATGTCGGGCGCGCCCGGCCCGCGGCGGACGGCCGAGGGCTACCTGATGGTGTATCTGCTCGACCAGCAGTAGCTGTGGGCGAGCGCCGAGGCACGAACAACGTGCCAACCCGCGAGCCCGCGCTCTAGCCTAGGCCGGCGTCGCGAGGTTCTTCTCGAGCATCTTCGCGAGATCGGGGATGGCCTCGATCACGTTCTTCTTCGCGCCGTCGCGCATGCGCAGGTACATCTTCTTCGCGGTCGTGTGAGACGTCTTCTCGGCGCGGCCGTCGGTGACGGACAACAGATCCTCGGCGACATCGTCGGAGCGCGCGACCAGGAAGTCGGACAGCGACGTCGGCGCGGTGGCCTTCGCGGCGGTCCACTTGTCGAAGTGCGGCTGCAGCTTCGCGAGCCACTCGTCGAGCATCGAGTCGACGACCTCGGGGACGAACTTCTTCTTGATCCCCTTGATGACCGAGTAAGCGCCCTTGATGACGAAGCCTTTTTGCTTCACCTGGGCGTCGATGAGCTCGACGCAGTCGGTGATGACCTGCGGGCGCCGCGAGGGCTGGCCGAGTTGTTCGACTAGGGACGACATAGGGTTATGTCGCAAGCGCGTACCACGGATGGGAACGAAGCGCGAGCGAGAGGTTGCTTGCCCCGGGCAATCA
Source organism: Kofleriaceae bacterium (assembly GCA_035500135.1). Lineage (GTDB taxonomy): Bacteria > Myxococcota_A > Polyangia > Haliangiales > Haliangiaceae > JABFXX01. The sequence goes on along the minus strand of DATJXL010000188.1, from coordinate 9,397 downwards.
CCTCACGTCACCATGGGTGCCGTGCGTCGAACGGCGGTCGCCTGGACTATCGCGGTGATCGCGGTGACCGAGGCATGCGGAAGGATCGGTTTCGATCCCACCAGGGACGGTCGGAGTGATGCGCTCGCGAACGTTCGCTACCTGTATCGGAACGACGATGGCACGGGTCTCCACGGCCTCGACGCCTTGCTCAACGGCGATCTCTCCTACGGCGACGGCCCGCCGGTCGATTTCCGCGCGACCAGCCACCTCCAGCCTTTCCACATCTTCGATCTTCACATTCCGGTCGGCAGAGCCTGGAGCCCGATCCACGACGGCGGCAAACCGGTCGGCCCCGGCGACATCTCGGGCTACACGCAGCTGATCTTCGACCTGTTCACTTCGTATCCGAGCGATCAGTTCGACTCGAGCTGGCCGTACGACAACAACGTGTTCTCGCCCGCGTACGTCGACGACATCACGAGCGTGCCCGGTGTCGGCACGCTCGCGAACGGCGAATGGACGCGACAGATCCGGATCCCGCTCGCGTACTTCGGCTACCTCGGCATGAAGGCCTTCTTTCGCTTCGCGTTACGCGACAACGCCCACGTCGCCCACGATTCGTACTGGGACAACATCGGGCTCGTCGCGGGCAGTTACGTCTGGATCTACGACGGTGGCGCGCCCACGACCTGGGACGGCGCGACGTGGAAATGGACCGCGCACGATGCCTCGGCGCCGCTCGGCGGCTGGTCCGATGCGAGCGTCGGCGCGACCGCCAACTACGCGTTCGATCCGACCCAGCTCTCGCAGCTCGGGGCCCCTTCGAGCCTCAACGGCCTCACCGACCCGGGCATCGACGAACAGGTGACGAACGTGATCGAGCTCGCGGTGACCGCGCCCGGCGGCGCGTGGAAGGTGACGCATCCCGGCTTCGCGCTCGCGCCGTACACGACGCTGACGTTCGGCTTGCTGGCGACGGCGATGAATCACGCGTATCGCGTGCAGCTGTACGACACCAGCGGCACCACGATCGGCTCCGCACTCGATCCGACTCCCTACACGAACCACGATTGGGGCGCGAAGAGCTCGTTCACCGTCTACTGCGTGCCGCTGACCGCATTCGGTTCGTTACCGGCGCAGATCGGAGGCCTCTCGATCGAGGACGCGACCGGCGCGGCGACGAACACGATCTACGTCAGCGCGGTCGGATTCTTCGACTGACGCGACCTGGCTACGGCCCGGTCGGTTCCGTGAACGTCACCCCGTTATCCCTCCCACACCTGAGCTTCATCTGATCCCGATCATACTTCGGCAGCATCACGTAGTACTTCTGCGCCGTCGCGGTATCCCCGTCGATGCACGACGACGACACCATGATCCGCAGCATCCTGACGTTGTTCGGCGTCGTCGCGAGCACCTTCTGCGCGATCGACTTCGCCTCGTCGTAATCCTGCCGGTCGTACGCCTTGTTCGCCTGATCCATCAGCGCGTCGGCGTGAACATCCGGCTTGCCCTCCGCCGGCGGCACGACCTGCTTCGCGCCATCATCCGGCGCCGCCGTCTGCCTCGTCTCGAAGTGACGGAACCCGACGACCTTGTTCCTCGCACCATGCTCCCCCGACCACCTCGGCGGCGGCGCGACCTGCGACGCGCCCGATCCCGCCGCCTCTCCATCGGCATCCGCAGTCTTCTCGCTCGAGCCCGAGCCCGTGCTGTTCCCCGCGATCGGCGGTGCAGCCTCCTCCGGCGTCGCCCTCACCTCGACGAACAAATACACACCCATCGCGAGCACCATCACGGCGCCGATCACGAGCGCGAGGCGTGCATTCACCGATTCCGGATAGCACGCTCGCATCCGTCCTTCCAGACACCGCAGTCCCCCTGCCAACTTGGCGGTGGGTTACGATGCCCTCGTGCCCAGCGCGCCGCGCGATCCCGCGCCGAAGCTGCCGGATCTCAAGATCGGCGACCTCGTGCTCGAGCGCTATCGCATCGTCGAGCAGATCGGCTCCGGCGGCCACTCCGTCGTGTTCAGAGCCGAGGACGAACGCCTCAGCCGCCCGGTCTGCATCAAGGTGTTCTCCGGCCTCGGCGGCGAATCCGGCGTCGGCCGCACGAGCTACGAGCACTTCGTCCAGGAAGCGTTCGCGCTGTCCCGCCTCACGCATCCGAACACGCTGCGCATCTATGACTTCGGTCACCTCGGGCCGAAGGATGCGGCCGGCATGCCGCTCCAGGTCTGCGAGTACATGAACGGCGGCACGCTCTCGCAGATCATCCGCGAAGAGGGCAAGCAGACGATGGGCGAGACGGTGCGCGTGATCAACGCGATGTGCGCCGCGCTCGGCGAGGCGCACCAGCTCGGCATCGTCCACCGCGATATCAAGCCGCAGAACATCCTGTTCGGATCGGTCGGCGCGAATCGCCTGCCCAAGCTCGCCGACTTCGGCATCGCGAAGTGGAGCGTCGACGACGACGCGCACAAGCAGAACATCGCGGAGGACACCGCGATCGTCGCGGGCCAGAAGCTCGCGATGTACTCGCCGAGCTGGGCGGCACCGGAGCAGCTCGCCGGTCAGCCGGTGTCGCCCGCGACCGACATCTACTCGCTCGCGTGCGTCGCGATCTACATGCTGTCCGGCCGCGCGATCTTCGCCGATGAAGACGTCTACGCCGGCTACAAGAAGCGGCGCCACGCCGACGATCACGTGCGCGACGCGCTCGGCCCGCTCGGCATCCCGCGCTCGGTCGTCGACGTGCTGTGCCGCGCGCTCGCGTTCGATCCGAAGAAGCGGCTCGCGAGGGTCGACGAGCTGTCGGCCGAGCTCGCGACGTCGCTCGAGCCATCGACCGAGCAGATCCCGAAGCTGACGCCGCCGAAGGGCACGCGCGCGCCGGAGCCGTCGACGCCGACCACGCCGCACGCCGCGATCACGCCGGTCGGCCAGGCCCAGCATCACATGCGCCAGGACGCGAACACGACCGGGCTCACCGACCCACTCGGCCGTCCACCGTCGTCGCCGCCGGCGATCGACTCGTCGGCGGCACCGACGCCGCCGGTGATTCCCAACGTCGACCCGACTCCGGCGACGTTCCACGCACCGGCCACCAACGCGTGGATGGCGCACGCCCAGGTGCCCGCGGGCCTGCCACATCGGATCGCGCTGTCCGACGTGCCACAGCCGGTCTCGGACCGCCGCGTGCACTTCGTCATGGTGCCGTCCCAGACCGCGGATCTGCTCGGACCCCATGGCACCAAGGTCCGCGTCACGTTCGTCGCGGGCCCGGGCGGCGCCCGCGTCGTTCACGTCAAGGGCCTGAGCTGCTTCGTCGCTCAGCTCGGCGGGCGCCCGTCGCCGGCGGTGCACCTCGACCGCTCGTCGGATCTCGCGCTCGTGACGCCTCGGGCGCAGGAGATCGGCCACCTTCGCGTCGCGCAAGGCTCACCCGGCCTGGGCCAGGTCGTGTTCCCGGTCGGCAACGAGCTCGTCGCCATCTCGCTGGAGGACTGCGCCGACGCGGTTCTGTTCGACTTTGGCCCCGGATCCGACGCCTATTTCGTGTACACTCGGGGACGTACGGTGCCCAAGTCCGGGAGACGCGGGTAGCGATTCGCATGGCAACGTCACCCCCAACCGGCGGCGGTTCGCGCAAGACGCCTCCCTCCGGTCCACCGGTAGGTCCCCCGATCACCGAGGACTACGGAGACTTCGAGGGCGATCCGACGAGCATCAACCAGATCCCGTCGCAGCAGGCGCAGCAGGTGCCGCCGGCGCGCCCGAGCAATCCACACAACCCGCCGTCGCAGCCGATCTTCGCGCAAGGCTCGCCGCACCTCTCGCACATGGGCCAGCCGCCGCCGATGATGCAGCCGGTGGCGCCGGTGCAGCCGACGATGACCGGCGGCATGTCGCCGTCGATGATGACGGCGATGCCGGGCCCGCCGCAGTCGCAGGTCGCCGGCGTGATCAGCCAGCCGACGCCGTACGTCTCGCGCAGCCGCATCTACGCGTTCGTCGTCGACGAGACCGGCATGCCGATCGAGCTCGGCAGCGGCCGCTTCGCGAAGGCGTATCTCGGCGAGGAGCGCTGGGTCGAATCGAAGACGACGTTGCGCCGCCCGGTCGCGATCAAGTGCCTGCAGAAGGGCGTGTCCGGCGAAGACCAGATGCGGTTCCAGATGGAGAAGGAGATCCTGGAGCGCGTCCAGGGTCACCCGAACATCGTCGAGCTGCTCGCGTCGGGCGAAGGCGACAGCGCGGGCTTCATCCCGCCGAGCGTGCGCGAGAAGGTCGAGAACGACTTCATGATCCTCGAGCTGCTCGACATGAGCCTCGAGGAGCGACTGAAGGGCGCGCGCCAGAAGCGCCGCCGCGACGACCTGCTCGCGGTGCCGCTGCGCGAGCGGATCTTCCGCGTGCTCGAGTACATCATCCCGGTCGCGACCGCGGTCGAGTTCGCTCACCTCGTGCGCGACACGTGTCACCGCGACATCAAGCCGGCGAACATCCTCGTCAAGCTGCCCGATCCGAACCTGCGCGGCTCGCAGATGAAGGTGAAGCTCGCCGACTTCAACGTCGGCAAGGTCGCCGATCCAGATCTCGACGTGTCGATGACGCGGTTCCAGGCCGTGCCGGGCACGCTGTACTTCCAGTCGCCCGAGCAGGAGACGAACACGTTCGAGCTGCTGGTCAACACGACGCAGGGCTCGCCCGAGGTCGAGTTCTTCGAGGACTTCTACATCGACATCTTCGAGAACGACACGTTCGCGCTGTTCAACCGCCAGGAGCTGTACTCGATCGCAGCGGCGGATCGCACACGCAAGAAGATCCTCTTGAACCGCCCGTTCGCGGAGCCGAGCGAGATCAACGTGCGCGGCCGTGTCGTCAAGAGCGTCGGCCGCCCGGCCGACATCTACTCGCTCGGCGCGGTGTTCTATTACTTGATCTCCGGCGCGTACGCGAACCCCAAGAACCTGTTCGACGCGTTCCGCAAGTTCGTCGAGTACGAGAAGCGTGACGAGAACAACTCGATCGCCGCGTACATCGAGCACGAGTTCCGCACGATCCAGAACCTGCGCGCGCCCAAGGCCGACGGCTCGGGCGCGCCGGAGCTCGCGCCCGAGGATCGCTTCTTCAGCTACAAGCACTACCTCGACGGCAACGGCGAGCTGATCGATCCGACGATCATGATGATCGTCGCCAAGGCGATGATCCGCAACAAGCCCGATTCGTACTGCCTCAGCTACGACCTGCGCACGACCGGGATCTCCGCGATGGTGCACGACCTGCTGTCGCTGTACGTCGCGTTCGGGATCGATCCCTCGGCGCGCATCGCGTACTCGAACGAGGGCTATCGCGAGCCGAAGAAGTCGGGCGCGATGCGGCGCGCATTCGACAAGCTATTCGGCAAGTAAGCTGTTCCCGCAGTAAGCGGGCTAATAGAATTTGCCGCGCCGGGCGAAATCACCCGAATGTTGTGGAGCGGGTCGGGCGATGTGTTATGAGACCGGCCAATTCTTTCAGCCGGGGTGACCATGCGTTCTTCCATTCCGAAAGTCGTCGGCGTTCTGATGATCATCTTCGCCAGCCTGGGCCTGCTGTTCGGCCTGCTCGGCCTCGCGGGTAACTCGGCCGGTGAGGGCCTCAAGGAGATCCCGGAATTCAAGACGTTCCAGACCATGAGCATGATCTCGACGCTCATCGGCCTGGTCATCAGCGTCATCCACCTGCTCGCCGGCGTGGCCGCGGTTCGCTACAAGGCGAACGCGCCGAGCCTCGCGAAGCTCTACGGCACGGCGAACATCGTCGTGACGATCGGCTGGGCCATCGTCGTGTTCGCGTGGCTCAAGCCCGGCATCGAGAAGGCCGCCGGCGCCGGCGCCGCGGCGTTCATGGGCGGGATGCTGATCTTCGGAACGATCCTCAGCATCGCGTGGCCGGTGATCGTGCTCGCGCTGATGAGCCGCCCGGCCGCCAAGGCCGCCTGCACGAACTAAGGCGCATATAGTCGTCCCATGCGCCCCGGCGGCCTCACCGCGCTCTCGATCTTCAACTTCGTGTTCGGCGGGCTTGCCGGGCTCGTGAACCTGATCGGTCTCGCGACGATCGGGATGCTGTACGACACGATGGTCGAGCAGTCGAAGCACTCCGGTCAGGAGGTGCCGTCGAAGGGGCTCTTGATCGGGCTGTCCGTGCTGGCGATCGTGCGCGCGGCGCTGCTCATCACGTCGGCGATCGGTTACCTCGGCCAGCGCAAGTTCCTGGGCCGCGTGCTCGGAAACGCCTACGCCGTGCTCGCGCTCGGCTCGATCGCGTTCGAGATCTCGCAGGCGCCACAGCACATCACGCCGTTCAACCTGGTCGAGTTCGTGTACCCGCTCATCACGCTGTTCTTGCTCAACGTGATCTTTCGCAAGGACCTCGTCCGATGAGCCTCGATGTCCGAACCGACCACTTGAAGCTGGTCGCCGGCAGCTACCTGCGCACCAGCCTGCGCAGCGGCGCCGGCGTGATCTTCCTCGTGCTGTCGATGATCGTGGGGCTCTTGCTCGCGGGCATCGCGGTGTTCCCGATCGAGACGCTGCAGATGGCGGCGAAGAACGGGCAGAGCGCCGAGATGGCGTTCAACGAGGCGGTCGCGAAGTTCGGCCCGGGCGTGATCTCGGCGTTCACGAACGCGAGCGACGAGACCTCGCGCTACTGGCTCACCGATCAGCCCGCGCTCATGAGCGTGTTCCTGATCATGATGCTCGCGTTCCTGCCGTTCCTCGCGTCGCTCGCCGGCTTCAACCAGACCTCGGGCGACATCAGCAGCAAGGGCCTGCGCTACCTGCTGCTCCGCACCGAGCGCGCGAACATCTTTCTCGGCCGCCTGATCGCGACGTACGTGTTCACGCTGTCGGTGATCACGGTCATCATCGCGGTCGTCGCGCTGTACACGGTGATCAAGGTCCCGTACTACGGCACCGGCGCGACGCTGTGGTGGCTCGCGCGCGGATGGTTCGCGTGCGCGGTGTTCCTGCTGCCGTGGGTCGCGCTCGCGGCGTGGGTGTCGTGCATGCTCGAGTTCCCGTTCCTGTCGCTGCTCGTCATGGAGCTCGGCCTGGTGTTGTGGATCGTCATCGTCTACGTGATGACGAAGAACCTCGAGGAGCTGCACTACGCGGCGTACGCGACGCCGTGGGGCTACAAGTTCTGGCTGCTCGATCCGAACCCCGGGAAGATGCTCGGCGGCATCGCGGTGATGCTCGGCTTCACCGGCGTGTTCACGTGGGCCGGGCTGCGCAAGTTCGACAGGCGGGATCTATGACCGCGATCGCGATCAAGAAGATCACGAAGCAGTTCCCGCGCACGCGCGCGTGCGACGACATCTCGTTCGAGGTGCCGAAGGGCGGCATCTACGGCCTGCTCGGCCCGAACGGCGCGGGCAAGACCACGCTGTTCTCGATCGTCGCCGGCTTTCTGCGCGCCACGAGCGGCGACGTCCACGTGCTCGGTTGCGACACGCGCAGGATCTCCGAGCTGCGCGGCCGGCTGACGATCCTGCCGCAGGACGCGAAGTTCGCGGCGAACATGCCGGTGATCGAGCAGATCGTCTTCTTCTCGCAGCTCAACGGCCGCAACCGCGCCGAGGCCGAGAAGGACGCAGCCGACGCGCTCGCGAAGGTCGGGCTGTCCGACTCCGCGGCCGCGAGCGCGAACACGCTGTCGCACGGCATGTACAAGCGCGTCGGTATCGCGCAGGCGTTCCTCGGCAAGCCCGAGGTCATCCTGCTCGACGAGCCGACCGCCGGCCTCGATCCGGCGTCGGCGCAGAGCATTCGCGACTTGATCCAGGAGCTGCACCAGTCGGGCGTCACGCTCGTCGTCAGCTCGCACAACCTCGCCGAGATCCAGAAGATGTGCGAGGCGGTCGCGATCCTCGACAAGGGCAAGCTCGTGACGTGGTCGAAGGTCAAGGACCTGACGCAGGCCGACAAGATGCAGCGCATGACGTTCGCGCGCGACCTCACCGACGCCGAGCGCGCGGCGATCGCGAGCGTCGAGGGCGTGCGCGGCGTCGAGCAGGACGGCCCGGGCTCGTACCGGATCGCGATGGACGCGTCGAGCCGCTCGCTCGAGCAGATGAGCGCCGAGATCGTCGGCAAGCTGGTCACGACCGGCGCGGTGCCGCGCAGCGTCGAGGACGGCGTCGCGCTCGAGACCAAGTACCTCGAGATGACCGCCGGCAAGGCGAAGGACTGATGGCGGCGCCGGCCGGCTGGTACTACGGCACCGCCACGGATCGCAAAGGTCCGGTCGGGATCGAGCAGCTCAAGAAGCTCGCGCTCGCGCGCCACCTGAGCGCGCACACGTTGGTGTGGTCGGAGGGCATGCCCGAGTGGGTTCCGCTCGGCACCATCGTGCACGTGCCGACCGCGCCCGCCGGCGACGAGGGGCTCGGCCTGCTCGTGCCGATGGGCCCGCAGAGCGCGCTGGCGATGATCGCAGGTTACTGCGGGCTGTTCTCGATCCTCGTGATCCCGGCGCCGTTCGCGATCATCCTGGGCATCCTCGGGCTGCGCGATATCGCCGCGCATCCCGAGAAGAAGGGCAAGGGCCGCGCGATCACCGGCATCGTGCTCGGCTCGCTCGTGACGCTGCTGTTCCTGTTGATCCTCGTCACGTCACGCAAGTAGCCGCAGCGCCCACAGGAGCGCGATCGCGGCGAGCAGCACGATCGGCCGGCGGCCGCGCACGAGCAGCTCGGCGCGGCCGACGACGACGATCCCGAACAGCGCGAGCAGCCCGACCAGCACGAGCGGCGCGAACGGGTGAAAGCCGAGCGCGGCATGCACGTCGCCGCGACCGAGCGCGATCGTCGCGCGCGTCATCCCGCAGAACGGGCAGTCGATGCCGGTCGCGAGCTTGAACGGGCAGCCCGGCCCGTCGGTGGCGAGCGCGGCTTGCCACGACGCCGGCGCGAACGCGCCGACCGCGAGCGTCACGAGCGTCGCGAGCGCGAGAGCCCCAGCCGCGACGCGTGCCGCGATCACCTACATCACTTAGTAGCGGTGCGAGGCGCCGGCGGCGAGGATGAAGCCGAAGAAGAACAACGCGCCGGCGATGATGAGCAGCGACGTCGAGATGATGCCGCAGATGCGGCCGGCCTGCGCCGAGCTGCGTCCCATCGGCGGCGTGAGGCCGGCGTCGATGCGGCGCAGCTCTTCGCTGCCCATCGACCACGCGATCGGGCCCATGATCGAGCACACCGCGAGCGACAGGATGCCGAGCGTCAGGATCGCGCCGGAGCGGGCGGCGAACTGATACACGCCGTACGGGCCGGGCATCTGCGCGCCGACGCGCGCGAGCGCGTCGCGCGCGGCGTTGAGCTGCGCGGTGAGCATCGCGATGTGCTGTTGATCGTGCGACTG
>DATJXL010000187.1:0-7927 GCA_035500135.1 Kofleriaceae bacterium | reverse complement strand
GACCGGCAGTACGTCGACGCGCGAGGCCACGAGGCGATCACCGGCGGCGGTCACGAGGTCGTCGGGCCCGGCGGCCAACGCGAGCTCCTGCATCGCGCGCCACACCGGATCGCGCCACCACGCCTCGTCCGCCTTCGCCTTCGCCCGATACCGGAGCACATCGCCGTCCGAGATCGAGCCGACGAGCTTGCCGGCATCTACGACGAACAGCTGCCGCAACCTGCGACGAACCATGATCCGCTCGGCCGTGCCGAGCGTCTGGTCGCGGCCGACAGTGCAGCGGACGGGCCGCATGATCTCGCGAAGCTTCACGCTGCATGCTCGTGCAAGCCGAAGACCTACGATGGGCGCAACCCGAGCCTCGCGCTCCGCAACGAAGACACGATCCGATCGCGGGGATGCAAGCGGTGCGCGAAAGCGCGTCGAGGCGAACCCACGGGACCACCAGCTAGGCGATTGCCTGCTGGAGCGTATCGATCGTCACGGGCTTGACGATATGACGAGCAAAGCCCGCGTCCGCGGAACGTTTACGATCCTCGGGTTGACCGTACCCGCTCAGCGCAACGAGCAGTGCGCTACTCGATGCTTTTTCGGAATGCAGGCGGCGCGCAACCTCGTAGCCTTCCATGTCGGGCAGTCCGATATCGCACAAGACGACGTCGGGATGAAATTCAGATGCGGCAGCGATTCCCGAGACGCCGTTGTAAGCGATTCGCACGTCATGTCCGAGAATCTGCAGGACATCGGCGAGAGTCTCGGCGGCATCCCGATTGTCCTCGATCACAAGCACGCGGCGACCATGCGCGCTATCTAGCTGCGGTCTCTCTATCGCCGCTTCGGGCACGGGTGCGAGTGGGAGGCGGATCGTGAACTCCGAACCGAGGCCGACGCCCTTACTGGCGACCGACACCGAGCCGCCGTGCAACTCGACAATCCCTTTGACGAGCGCGAGGCCGAGCCCGAGCCCACCGTTGACGCGACCGGACGTGGCTTGGAGCCGAACGAACGGTTGGAACAGCCGCGGCAAATCCTCGGGGGGAATGCCCGCGCCAGTGTCGCGCACGCGCAGGACGGCGCTTCCTTGCTCGCGCGCGAGCGAGAGCTCGATGCGACCTCCATGCGGCGTGAACTTCGCCGCATTGTGGATCAGGTTATCGACGGCTTGGATCACGCGAGCTACATCGCCGTCGAGCCACAGCTGCTCGCCTGAGGGGTGCAGCTCGAACGTCACACCACGTCCTTGCACGAGCGCGCGTTGGTCGTCGTAGATTCGGCGCACGAGCTCGCCGAGCTCGAAGGTGGTCCGCTGTAAGACCATCTGTCCGCGCGTGATGCGCGCGACGTCGAGCAGGTCGTCGACCAGGCGCGTGAGCTGCGTGACTTGGCGATCGATGACTTGACGCGCGCGCTGTGCGGCCTCACCGCTCGGGGCGCGATCGATCACCGTGATCCCGCTCCGGATCGCGGCGAGCGGATTGCGCAACTCATGCGAGAGCATCGCCAGGAACTCGTCCTTCTTTTGCGCGGCATCGAGGAGCTCGGCCTCGACCCGCTTCCGGTACGTGATGTCGAGCACGACACCGAGTTGGCGCACTGCGATGCGGCCGCGCGGACCGTTCTCGAAGTATGTGCGCCCGGTCCAGGACACCCACCCCACCTCGCCGTTAGATCGGATGATGCGGTGGTCGAGTTGGATCCGACCCTGGCCGGCCGGATCCAATGCCTGCGTGTACGCCTTCTCGACCATGACGCGATCGTCGGGGTGCACGTGATCCGGGATCTTCTCGAGTGGTATTCCCGGGGGAATTCCCAGGACCTGGTAGAGCTCGGGCGTACCGACGCTCCGTGCGAGCCTGATATCGACATCGTACGAACCGATGTGTGCGGCCTCGTTGGCGAGGCGCAGGCGCTCCTCATTCAGCGCGTTCGCGGCAGCCGCAGCCTCGGCTCGTCGGCGCGCGCGCACGATGAGCGTGCCCAGGTAGACCAGCACGAAGCCGTCGATCGCGAACAGCAATGACTGCACCGCGGCCTCGGAAAGCGCATGACCGGCAGGCACGACGAATACGGCTGCGCCTAGCAGTGCCGATATGAGCGTCGCGAAGATCCCCGCACCCGGCCCGCCGTACAGAGTCGCGACTACCACGGCAGTGAAAAACACTACCCAGGGCGCTCCAACCCCTGTTAGTGGCGTGAGCGCCATCCTCACCAGGAGCGCAGCGATCACAATCAGGAAGGCAAAGGAATATCTCAGCAGCCTCGAACGCGACGACAGAGGATCCCCAACGCTCAACGAGCCCTCATTCGCTCGAGCTTCGTGGGTGTCGTCCATGTTCGTATTCAGGTTCAAGCAGCGCGCCAGACTTCAAGCAGCGCGCCAGACGCCACTGCCCCCTCCCCGAGAACCTGGCCACTAGGCAGCCGAAATTTGGCAGTCGACGACGCGCTGCGTGAATCAAGAACGAGTCCGACGAGGGAACCCTTCGTAGAGAGCCGACTTGCTCTGCAGTTGCCGAGCGCAAGCCAACCACACACAGCCTTTGCAGCTCGGCGAGACTTCAGCGCTCGCCAGAAATGACCCACCGTTGCTCGTGAAAATGACCCGGGCTTCCAGTTCGGATCGCCGAGCTGAGTTGGATCGAGTCTCTGGTGCGCGGTCGTGGCGAGCGCGGCGGTCGCCGAAAGCGCAACGCCCTCGGCGCGAGTTGTATCGCCACCCCGCCCTGCGGCGGTCACGTCACGCCCGGTCAGGCTGTCAGGGACGATTGGTGTAGGACGTGGCTTGTTGGGTGTCGGGCAGAAAATGGTCATCGAACTGGATGAAGCAGGTGCCGGTCTCCCACCATTCGACCCGATAGTCGACCGTTCGGCGGGCTCCACCAGATACGACGGTCAACCTCGATCCATTGCTCTGCCAGCGGAAGTTCATACGTTTGTGCGGCGCATCGTGTGACACCCCCCGTCGTCCAGACGCCTTTCCCGTCGTGGTCGAACACCAGTTCTTGGCTGTAGTGGATGTCGCCCTGAAACCACGTTTGCTTGAGCGGGTCGCTTCTTCAGCACTGCGACCGGACCATCGCCGGTCGTCACCCGGCCTCCACCCGCGACCACATCATCGGGTCATTTTCTGCCAAGCACCCCCGGGTCATTTCTGGCGAGCGTCGAAGGCGAGAGCGTGCTCACGCTAGTTCATGACACGTGATGCGGCAGTAGAAGCGGCTCCCGAAGGCGGGAGAAACGAACTGTGGCGCGCGATCTTCGAGAACGCGCTCGACGGTATGCTCCTGACGGCGCCTGACGGGGGTCAAGTCCGAAATCTTGTGTGAATGCCTGAACGGTGATCATCGCAAGTTGCTGATTAGTCTTTCTGGTCGTGCGGCATCCACCGCTCGGTGGTTGCGAACGGAGCATCGCGGTGCCCCCACTCCTGCGATTCGCCGCCGACGACAAGCACGCTGCCGTCCGAGAGCGCGACCGCGCCGTGGCGGTCGCGAACCTCGAGCGACTCACCGACGATGCGCCACAGGTTAGTCGCCGGATCGAACAGCTTGATTGGGCTCGCGTAGGGACCCGAGCCAGGGACGACCTTGCAGCATCCGCATGTATCGCGCGCGCCGCCGATCGCCAGCACGGAACCATCGGGGAGCAACGTCGCAGTGTGGTAGACGCGAAACGCGCCCTGTTCGATTACATGCCACGTGCTCGTGGCGGGTTCCCACACGAGGTCATGAAGCGTATAGGGGTCGCCGTCACCATCGTTCGGCGCGCCGCCTGCGATGAGCACGCGGCCATCGTTCAGCAGCGTCGCCGTGTGCGCGGCGCGGTCCTCATTGTCGCCAAGCCCCGGGCCGGCGGTGAATCGGGACGTCTTCGGATCCCAGATCTCGACGCTGTCGACGCTGCGATAGCACGGCGGCTTCGGCTTCTCGTCGCCCCACACGGTGCACTCGCCAGTGACGAGCCCACCGACGACGAGCACGCGACCGTCGCGCAACAGCGTCGCGGTGTGGCAGCAGCGAGCCTGGATGAGGCGCCCGGCGCGATGCCACGTGCGCGACTTCGGGTCCCAGATCTCGGCGTCACCGATCGGGATGCCACGCTGATCGCGACCGCCGATAACGAGAACGCGGCCGTCTTGCAGCCGCGTCGCGGTGTGCCGGCTACGGGCCGAAAGCATCCGCCCGGCGGGTACGAAGTGCGCGCCGTCCCAAAGCTCTGCGAGTCGCGAGTCGGGATGGTCGCCACCGCCACCAGCAACCAGGAACTGACCGTCTTCGAGAACCGTCGCAGTATGGCGCACGCGCGGCACCTTCATCTTCATCCTCTCGACCGCGATCCACCGTTCGCGATCCGGGTTCCACTCTTCCATCGATCGCAACGGTCCCTCTGCGTTCTCGCCTCCGATTGCGTACACCTCGTCGTCGATCGCGATCACCGCGGGCCCGACTCGCGCCATTTGCATTGGTGCTGTGACGAGAGGGCGCCGACGTGTGAGCGACTCGGGTTTCGCGGACGCCTCGACCGGGGGCGGCGCGACCGTGGGTAGCGGCGCGACGGCGGGTGGCGGCGCGACCACGGCTAGCGCCCCGATTCTGTCCGTGGCCGGCGCAACCGGCGTCTGCGCCGGCACAGGCGTGCTGCTGCACGATGCGACTAGGCACGCAAGAGCGACAAGGACGAGGCGCTTCATCCACCGGACCCTAACACGCTGCATGTGCCTGCCTTCGTGGAGCACTCTCGTCGAGCAGGGACATGTCGAGGTAGATGCGGTCGCGCCAGATGCTGGTCACCTGCAACGCGACGGCGGTGATGAGGCGCAGCGCGCTGGCGCGATCGGGGAACGCGCCGACGGCAGGGGTGCGGCGCTTGATCTCGCCGTGCAAGCGCTCGAGCCCGTTCGTCGTGCGGATACGCATCCAGTGCTTCTCGGGGAACGCGAAGTACGAGGTCGCGTCGGCGAAGCCGCGCTCAAGGCACGCGACCGCCTCGGGAACTGCTTGGCGAACCGAAGGCGGAAGTTGCTCAGGTGCGGCAGCAGCCGACCGTCAGGGGCTGGCGTCGCTCACGTCATGCCACTGACCATCGTCGTGATAGAGCACGGGGCTGCCGCCGGGGTCCTGCTGCACGTAGCCCGTGATCCAGACGTCGCTCCCGCTCGACGCCCACACGCCGTAGAGCTGGATGGACATACAGGACTCGCTGCCGTTATTGGCACAGGCGAGTGGCGGCAGCGCCACGGGAGCCCACGCGTTGCCGTCGTAGTGCACCGCCACGCCTGACAGTCCGACCGCCCACACATCGTTGCTGGCCACCGCGAACATCGCGGAGATCACGTTCTCATTGACGTTGCTGAGCACGGTGGTCCAGCGCGTGCCATCGAAATGATACATCGCTCCGCTGAACCCGCTGACCCAGACGTCGTTCGCGGTGGTGCCGACGATCTGTTGCGGCAGCTCGTCGCTCCACGGGGTGACGTCGGTCCACGCGGTTGTGAAGTGGAACAGCCGGCCGGCGTCGCTGGCCCACACGTCGCTCGGCGAATCGCCCCAGGCGGACGGCACCGTAGGGCCTTGCGGCTCGAGATCGATCAGCGCGTTGGGGCCCGCGAGCACCGCGAAGCTCGCTGGATCGTAGATCGTGCCGTGCACACCGACCGCCCAGCCGCGGCCGATCGCGAACACCGGGTCCATTGGCATGTCGCGCGTCGTCCACCCGTGGCCGTCATAGTGGTGGAGCCCGTTCCCCACCACCCAGACGTCCGTGGGCGAGCTCGCGCTGATCGACACGAGCGATTCACCCGGGAAGCTCACCGCTTCGTGGGCGCCATCGCTGGCAAGGCGAAACACGGTGCCCGCGGTTTCGTTCGTGCCGATCGTCCAGACCGACGAGCCATCCCCTGACGCAACGCCGTAGCCGCTATCCCCGCTAAGGGGACTGAAGGAGCAGGCGCTGGTGAGCGCGAGCCCCGCTATCGACGCGAGCTTGGTCATGCCCACGCGCTCAGCACACGGCGTGCCCACCGGTAATTGGGCGATCCGGCGAATGCCAGCGTCAGTTCGTTGACGCTCCGGGGGTGTTTCACCAGCGCGGGGCAGACGCGGCGAATTGGCTGCGCGAGCGCGCGGGGCGCGCCCATGATCGATACTCCGCGAATGCTCGCCGTGCGTTGCGCGTTATTCCGGCCGATGAGGTTCGATCGCGCTGATCTACCGCCGCCGTGTGGTACGCGAATGCGCGTACCGCACGGCTAGTCCTGAGGATCACGCGATGCCTCGCAAGATCGCGATCGCTGCGTCGACGGAAACGCCTTCGATTCGGAGTCCCGTCCGCGCGATGATCGTGACAGTGCCGATTCGCGGCGCATCTGATCACGTCGACCGCCCGCATCTCGCCCACGGCGGCATGGCTGACCTTGGCCTCGGTCCACCGCACTAGCGTCCATGTCGGGATCGCGAGCGTCTTGGAAATCTCGGTCCACCACACGTCGCCCTCCGCTGTCATCCACGCGGTGATCCGCGCACGCAGTTTCGCCGGGTACCGCGTCGCAGCGCGCTTCCTGAACGCGGCGAGCTCGCGCGCGAGGTCACGGAGCTCGCGGTCCGGCTTCATCGGGCCGCGAAGCTGACCACGTCACGCGGAGCAAGTCAGGACGTGGCAGCGCGAGGAGTTACGGACGATCGCGATGTGGCCGCTCAGCGGCGCGGGTGTTGCGAGTGCGAAGGCGAGAGTCGCTCGGCGTCGTCCGACGTCGAGATCAGCGTGGGCCCGTCGACGAATCCGCGAGCGCCTTCACTAGGAGAGGCCTGGTCACCGCGTCGCCGCCCGGTGCAATCTCGCCGGCATCGAACGCCAGATACACGTCCCACGCGAACTCAGGCAACACGGATCCGCACTCCATCGTCATGAGCGGAAAGATGTTGTTCATGACTTGATCGCCATCAGGCCACGACAACTCGTCGGCAAGATAGCGCGAGGCTACACGTCGAGCGAACTCATCGCAGAATGCGCGAGCTGCTTCGGGCGTCGTGAGCCCAACATCGTCGAGCGCGAGCGAGCGCGTTAGCGCTGTGTTTATTTTCTCGTCGATGATGTTCACGGGACCGGGGTCGGGTTGTCAGGCGCGAGTGGAGCAAATGGAATCGGTTCCGAAGAACCGACCAGTGTGGTCGCCTCTAGCGTGATTCGTGCGTTGCCGAGGATGCTAACCGTGTCCGCGACGCGCGAGACGTTGACGAGCGCTTCGTCGAATGAAGGCGGGAACAGGGCGAGTGTGGACGCTGGGACGGAATACGTTCCCGTGTCTGGAACGCGACACAGAAGGATTGCGCCGTCCTCGCTTGTTCGCGAACTTGAAGCGCCGATCACGATCTCGATTGCGGTTCCCGAGTCTGGCGACCACGTCGCCGTGTATCCGCTGCGGGTCAGCGATCTTGGTGGAGCGAAACCAATCAGTTCCGGCGGCGCGACGACCGATATAGTAAATGCTCGAACGTCAGCTCCGCCCGACGCCTCGACTCGAATCGTTGCGCCATGGACGAATGGAGGATTCGCGACTCGCGCGGATGGCCGATACTTCACACCTCCACGTTCATGCGATTCTTGAAGCGTGATCGTTTCGACCGTGCCGGTAATTGAAATCGTACCCGCCGAGAGTCCCTCGCTAGGTGGTGAGACTCCCTCGCCTCCCTCGCGGGAAAGCGGCTTGTAGAGCGTACAGGGGCCCGCGCCTGCCATTGGAGTGCCCCACGCTGGAGATCGAACAAACCAGGCTTTCGCGTGTGAGTCTCCCCCTGTGTCAGGGTAGTTGTCGCGTCGTTCGAACTTGAACCTCCTCGGGGCGAGAACTCGATGACGACATGACCAAGCCGTACTCCGTGGCCTTCAAGAACAAGATGGTCCAGCGGCTCACCGGGAAGAACGCAGCGAC
>DATJXL010000186.1:0-9330 GCA_035500135.1 Kofleriaceae bacterium | reverse complement strand
GCCGCGCGGCGACGTGCTCGGGCTCGACGCGCTCGCCGGGGAGCTCGCGGCGTGGCTCGCCACGCGCGCGCCGGCCGTCGTGATCGGGCACTCGATGGGCGGCGTGCTCGCGACGCTCGTCGCCGAGCGTGCGCCGGCCGCGGTGCGCGCGATCGTCAACATCGAGGGCAACGTGTCGCCGGGCGATTGCGTGTTCAGCGGGCGCGCCGTGGCGTACTCGGAGAGCGACTTCGCCGCGCGCGGGTTCGCGGAGCTGCGCGCGTGGGTCGGCGAGCAAGCGGCGACGCGCCCGCCGATGCGCGGCTATGAGGCGGCGATGGCGCACGCGTCGCCGCACGCGTTCCATCGACACGCGCGCGATCTCGTCGCGTTGAGCGCACCCGAGGATCTCGCGGCGCGGTTCGCGAACCTGCGCGTCCCGGCGCTGTATGTCGCCGGCGTGCCCGACGGCATCTGCGCGCGCAGCCGCGAGCTCCTCGATCGCCACTGCGCACCGCCGAGCGGTGCTGCGCGGCCCGGCGAAGCCGCCTCCGGCGCGCGCTGGATCGCGCTCGAGCCCGCAGGGCACTGGGTCTACGCCGACCAGCTCGCGACCTTCGTCGCGCAGGTCACGGCGTTTGTTGCGGGTGGCTGACCGGGCCGTCTTCGCTAGCTGCCGGGTTGCGATCGGGCAGCACTTGTTCGCCCGTCGCGCCGAGGTCGTCGAGGGCCTGACGCTCGGCCTCGGCATCGACGAGCCCCTCCATGCGAAACAGCCGCACGATCCGCACCGCCTTCTTCACGAGCTCCTCGTCGCGCTTGTTCGGCGCGCGATCGATCGGGTTCGGCAGCGCGACCGCGAGCCGCGCCGCCTGCGCGGGCGTGAGCGCCGACGCCGGCCGGCCGTACCACGCGCGCGCCGCCGCCTCGGCGCCGAACACGCCGTCGCCCCACTCGACGACGTTCAGGTAGAGCTCGAGGATGCGTTGCTTCGTGAGGTGATCCTCGAGCGAGAACGCGATCAGCATCTCGCGCAGCTTGCGCAGCATGCTCCGATGCGGCGACAGGTAGAGGTTCTTTGCGAGCTGCTGCGTGATCGTGCTGCCGCCGACGCGCATCGCGCCGCGGTCGAGATCCTTCTCCATCGCGGTCTCGATCGCGTCCCAGTCGACGCCGTCGTGCGTGTAGAAGTTCGCGTCCTCCGCGAACACGACCGCCGCGCGCAGGTAACGCGAGATCTTCGCGAGCGGACGCCACTGCCAGTGCAGCTGCCACTTCTTGCCCGCGGACGCGGCCTCGTCGCGGCGGAGGTCGATGAACGCGGTCGACGTCGGGTTCTCGCTCGCGAGCCGCGCGGTGGCGGGGATCGAGCACCACATGGCGAGCCCGCCGAGCGCGATCGCGATCGCGATCGCCTCGGCGGCGATCCGCAGGCGGCGCCGCCAGCCGCGAATCCAGCGTGCCTGGCTCCGAGCCATCGCCCTGATGATACGTCCATATGCGCTATCGTCCGCGCCATGAGAGCCGTCGCGATCGTGAACGGCAACGCGCGCGGGCTGTCCGGCCGCACGCGGCGAAAGCTCGAGCGCGCGCTCCCCGGTCGTGTGCGCTTCACGAGCTCGCTCGACGACGCGCGCGCGACGATCCGCGCCGAGATCCGCCGCGGGATCGACGTGCTCTTGCTCGGTGGCGGCGACGGCACCGTGGTGATGGGGCTCGCGCTGCTCGCCGAGGCGTGCCGCGGCGCGGGCCGGCCCGAGCCGGCGGTCGCGATCCTGCGGCTCGGCTCGGGCAACGCGATTGCCGACACGCTCGGCGCGAGCGACGACGCACCGGCGGATCTCGCACGGATCGCGCGCGGCGAGGGCAAGCGCCGGCGCGTGCCGATGATCGAGACGCTCGGCGTGCGCGCGCCGTTCGTCGGCGTCGGTGTCGACGCGCTGCTGCTCGAGGATCACGAGGCGATCGCGCGCGTCGTCGATCGCGTGCCGGGTGCGCGCCGGCTCGTCGGCGGCGCGACTCGCTACGCGCTGTCGGTCGCGCTGCGCTCGCTGCCGCGCTTCGCGGCCGGGGGGCGCCCGCGCGCGATCGTGACGAACCTCGGCGCGCCCGCGTTCGAGGTGAGTCGCGCCGGGCCGACCGGCCGCCAGGAGCGCGCCGGCACCGTGCTGTGGAGAGGCGAGTGCACGCTCGTCGCCGGCGCGACGATCCCGTACTTCGGGTTCGGCCTGAAGATGTTCGCGTTCGCGACCACGCGCGCCGGTACGTTTCACCTGCGCTGCGGAGATGCCGGGCTCTTCGAGATCCTGCGCAACACGCCGGCGGCGTTTCGCGGCGAGTATTTCTCCGAGCACGTGACCGATTACCTGTGCGATCGCGTCGCGATCGAGCTCGATCGCGAGACCGCGGTCGAAGCTGGCGGCGAGCTACTCGGCCGCCGCGCGCGGCTCGAGCTCGCGCTCGGCGCGCCGGTGACGATGATCGCGCTGGAAGCAAAGTGACAAATGAGCAGTCGGATCACCCGAGTATGCGGTAAGCCAATGAGCGATTAGCTCGGTCGACGAGAAAACGATTGACAGATCGAATAGGCACTGTTATTCGTTGCACCATCAACCATCATGACGTCGCGTTTCGGACATAGCCCGGCCAAGTGCCAGCCCTGGGGGACTCCCCGTCGCTGACGACCCGCGAGTAACGCGCGCGTCCGCGCGTGGAGGGCCGCCAGGGTAACCCGGCGGCCCTTCTGCTTTTCGGCCATTCTGTCGACTCCGGATCTGACTCCAGATCTCCGGGACGGGAGAGGTGTGCCTTAGTTCTCTTTGACAATCGAAGACTCGAGTTGGTTTTCTGATTTCTCGTTTCGGGTCGCCGAACGCAGCGAAGGCGCCGACGGCGATCCAAGACACCAGGTCCCGAGAGGGACCGCCAATTCCCGCACAGGAGCAGCTCGCTGCAAGCGCGATGCGCCGTTGGGTCGAGGACGATCCGCGCCGCGCCGCGCCCGCGCGAGTGCGTGCTCGGCCGCCGGCACAGGATTCCGGCACCGCGCGTGCGCTCCGCGTGCCCTGGCGATGACGCGCGGCGATCTGCTCACCCGAGCTCGCATGCGTTCGTCGCGCGCATCGCCAGGGTACGCACTCTCGATTCGAACGAGCGTGGGCGGGCTTCGTGCACCGGCCCAGTCCTCGCGGGGCGCAACCGACGCACGACCACTCCGGCAACCGGTCGCCGCTGGAGTGCTTTCGCCGACCTCGCGCGCGCGTCTCATCCACGCAGCGCGCGAGGGCGCGGCCATCGACCATGCCGGCGTGGCAACACGCCGGCACCTTTCCCGCAGTGCTTCCGGTGAAGCGATCGCCGTCGCAATGGATTTGCGCCGGCGCGTTTGTTAGGCGCGAACGAACGTTGGGTTCAACTCCCTCCACTGCGACTCGTCGCTGCGCTCCTCGCCGCGGTGCGCCGCGCTCCGCGCGCTCGGCCGCCGGAACGTCAGACCTCGACAGGCTCGTGGCTGCGAGCCGAGGTCTCGCTACACTCGAGTGTGCACGTTCGACTCCAAGCCGCGGTCGGCGGCGCGTTCCTGTTCGCGGTACTCGCCATCGCGCTGTTCGTGCCGTCGGGCACGATCGACTACTGGCAGGCCTGGGTGGGTCTCGGCGTGTTCGGGAGCACGTCGACCGCGATCACGATCTACCTCGCGCGGCGCGACCCCGCGTTGCTGGCCCGGCGAGTGCGCGGTGGCCCGACCTCGGAAGCGCGGGCGCTGCAGCAGGGCGTGCAGGCCGTGACGTCGCTCGCGTTCATCGCGCTGTTCGTGATCGCGGGGCTCGACCATCGCGCCACGTGGTCGCGCGTTCCCGTCGCGATCGTCGCGGTCGGCGACGCGCTCGTCGCGCTCGGCATGGCCGCCGTATTTTTCGTGTTCCGCGCGAACACGTTCGCGTCGAGCACGGTCGAAATCCAGCCGGGCCAGTCAGTGATCTCGACCGGCCCGTACGCGATCGTGCGCCATCCGATGTACGCGAGCGCGCTCGTGCTGCTCGGTGGATTTCCGCTCGCGCTCGGCTCGTGGTGGGCCGAGCTCGCGAACGTGCCGCTCGTCGCCGCGCTCGTCGCGCGCCTGCTCGACGAGGAGCGCGTGCTCGCCACGCGCTTGCCGGGTTACGCCGAATATCGCGAGCGCGTGCGGTTCCGGCTCGTCCCCCACGTGTGGTAGTCAGCGCTCGGCCGCGAGCGCGCTCGCGAAGAACGGCGAGTCGGCCGCGAGCGTCGTCACGTAGTCGCGCACGTCGTCTCGGGCTCGCGTCGGCAGCCGCGCGAACGGAACGACGTGCTCGTCGGGCACGTAGCGAAACGTGAAGTTCACGCGCCGCGTGCGAAACCCCGCGATCTTCGGCGGGAGGTCGAGGTCGTGCTTGTCGTCGACGCGCTGCACGCGATGCAAGAGGTCGTCCTTCCAGCGCGGGCCGCCGAAGATCTGGAGCGAGGCATCGTCGAGCCATTGCGTGCGCACCGGCGGCGCATCGGCCGCGCCGCGCCGCACGAACTGGAAGCGTGCACGCTCGCCGAGCGACAGCGACGCGACCGGGCCGGGCTCGAAGTCACGGTGCTCGCCGACGCGCGCCGCGTCGACCCAACCTCCGCGGCGCTGCGCGTCGCTGCGCGCCCCGGCAGAGCCGGGGCTTTCGATCCAGCCTCCGCGGCGCTGCGCGTCGCTGCGAGCACCTTCGGCGCGGCTGCCGTAGAAGTTCACGAGGCAGGTGTTGAGGTGCCAGCGCCGCGGCACCGTGCTCGGTGGAAATCCCGCGCGCACGCGCTTCTCGATCACCGCGACGAGTCGCGCGAGCACGGCCGGGAACGGCTCGGCCGCGACCGCGACCGCGTTCACGCGCCGCGGTGGCTCGTAGTAGCCGAGGCATGCGAACTGCCAGTTGCCGAGCCAGTACACCGGGCGCAGGAGGGGCCGCTGCTGCTTGCCGGGTGGCGGCGGACGGCGCGTCGAGTAGCGCTGCTCCCAGAGCGGTCGCACGGTGGCGAGCCACGCGAGGATCTCGTCGCGCGCGCGCGCGTCGACGAAGCCCGTCTCGTAGACGTAACAGCGGTCGATCACCGAGCCTTCGTCTAGCACGACCCGTGCGACGCGCGCGTCACGAAGTATTCGGCTCCGCGGCGGCGTAATACGACCGCACGCATGCACATCCGGCGCTCCAACGCGCTCGCCGTCGTCGCCGTCCCGTGGACCTCGGCTCCCACCGACGTCGCGCCGGCCACGGGGTCGCGCGGGAGCGCGCGTGCAAGTCCGCGCAGGCCGTGCGGAACCGTTGGCGCGCAACCGCGGGGCGCCGCGGTCGATACCTCGAGCATGCTGCTCGATTGGATCTTCCGGCCGCAGTGCGCGGCGTGCGGTGGCTCGCCCGCGCCGCTGTGCGCGGCGTGCGCGGCGTCGCTGGTCGAGCTCGGTGGCGCGTGCCCGCGCTGCGCCGAACCGACCGGCGAGGCGTCGACGATCTGCGCGCGCTGCGTGCGCGCGCCGCTGCCGCTCGATCGCATCGTCGCGCCGTGGCGGTTCGGCGGCCAGCTCGCGTCGGCGATCCGGCGGCTCAAGTTCGCCGGCGCGACACACGTCGCGCGCACGCTCGCGCCGCTGTGGGCGCCGGTCATCGCGGCGGCCGCGCGCGACGACGACGCACTCGTCGTGCCCGTGCCGCTGCACTGGTGGCGGCGGATGCGC
Organism: Kofleriaceae bacterium; assembly: GCA_035500135.1. Taxonomy (GTDB): domain Bacteria; phylum Myxococcota_A; class Polyangia; order Haliangiales; family Haliangiaceae; genus JABFXX01. The sequence goes on along the minus strand of DATJXL010000186.1, from coordinate 3,620 downwards.
CGCGGTTACGACCACGCGTGGCTGCTCGCCCGCCACGCGTGCGCGACCGCGAGCCTGCCGCCGCCGGTGGGCGCGCTGCGGCGCGTGCGCGCGTCGCCGCCGCAGAGCACGCTGCCGGCGGCGCAGCGCTGGGACAACGTGCGCGGCGCGTTCGCGGTGCGCGATCCGGCGCGCGTCGCCGGCCGCGCCGTGATCCTCGTCGACGACGTCGTCACGACCGGCGCGACGCTCGCGGCGGCGGCGCGCGCGCTGCGCGGGGCCGGCGCACGAACCGTCATCGGCGTCGCGCTCGCACGTGCCGAGTAGGGCGCGCTACTTGCGTTCCAGGATGATCAGCTCGAGCCGGTCGTTGATCTGCGCCGAGCCGCGCTGCTTCGGCGGCACGAGTGGCTTCGTGCCTCCGAAGCCGCGCGCCTCGAGGCGCGCCGGTGCGATGCCCCATTGCACCAGCCAGTCGCGCACTGCCGTCGCGCGCTTGTCGGACAGGTCCTGATCGGCCGCGGCGTTGCTCGTCGGCTGCACGTGCGCGGTCACGCGAATGCGCGCGATCTCCTTGTGCGCGCGCAGCGTCGCCGCGACCTGGCCGAGCGCGTTGAAGCTCTGCTTCGCGATGCGCGTGCCGGAGAACTGGATCGATTCGAGGAGCTCGAGCCGATCCGGGCTCAGCACGACGAGCGAATCGCCCTTGTCCGGGCAGCCGTCGTCGTCCTGGATGCCGTTGATCGTCTCGGGCTCGTTCGGGCACTTGTCCTGCGCGTCGGGGATGCCGTCGCCGTCGTTGTCGGGATCGGGGCAGCCGTCGAGGTCCTGGAAGCCATCCTTGTCTTCCGGATCGTTCGGGCACTTGTCCTGCGCGTCGGGAATGCCGTCGTGATCGTTATCGGGATCGGGGCAGCCGTCGGCGTCCTGGAAGCCGTCCTTGTCCTCGGGCTGGTTCGGGCACTTGTCCTGCGCGTCGGGAATGCCGTCGTGATCGTTATCGGGATCGGGACAGCCGTCGGCGTCCTGGAAGCCGTCCTTGTCCTCGGGCTCGTTCGGACACTTGTCCTTCGCATCGGGAATGCCATCGCCGTCGGAGTCGCGATCGAGGTCTTCCTGGTGCTCGATCCGCAGTGCGGGTGCAGTCGGCGCGACGGTGACGAGCAACACCGCGCGCAGATCCGGCGAGCCGATGCCGGTCGTCACGCCGCGGCCGATCGCGACGCCGACGTTGATGCGGTGATCGACCTGATAGCGCCCGCCGCCGAGCGCCTCGATCGTCGTCAGCGCGTGCGCGGGGCCCATCGCGCCCGTCGCGGTGGGCTCGTCGTAGCGCCCGCCCGGGATCACGTCGCCGAAAACCTCGCCCGCGGCCCACAACCGATCGAGGAGGCGCACGCTGCCGGCGGCGCCCCACGTCACGCCGCTGCCTTGATCGATGTTCGCGTAGTGCTCCTTGCCGCGAAACACGCCGCCCGCGTTGAGCGTGATCGAGATCCGCTTGTCGGCGGCTTCCGGCACGAACGTCGCGAGCGCGACCACTCGCCCCTCGGGACCCGACACGCCCGCGAACTCGTTGCTGGACGCGGTCGGCAGTGTGAGCGAGAGGCCGGCGCCGGCGACGAGCTCGCCGCCCGCGAGCGGCCCACGCCATGCCATCGCCTTACCGTGCAGCGTCAGATCGCCGCGGGCACTGCCGCTCGCCGGCGGCACGCCGAACATCATCGAGTTGTCGACCGCCTGGCCGTCTTGCAGGTAGAGCGGCATGCGCGCGCCCGCCTCGAAGCGGCCGAGGAACGCGTACGCACCGCCGAGCTCGAGCATCGTGCGCATCTGCACCGGCGTGTCGCTGTTCGAGGCCGTATCGATCACGAGCGGGTTCGACGCGTACGACACGACGCCGGTCACCACCCACGCGCCGTCGGCGCCGACCGTCGCGCTCTGCGCCTGGAACGCCGTGCCCGTCGTCGCCGGCGTCGGGTTGAACACCGTGAGATCGAGGTTGCGTTCGTCGCCGGCGCGCGCCGCGCCGGCGATGGTCACGATCGCGAGCGCCACGACCGCGCTCGCGCCGCGTCGACGCCGCAGTCCGAACGCGAGCACGACCGCGAGCATCGCGAGCCCGCTGCCATGACCGGTCTGGCAACCGCCGCCGCCGCGCGCGTCGGCGAACACGCCGTGACCCTCGACGTTCACCATCGCCTGCGAGTCGGGATCCATGTCGAGGTACAGCGTCGCGGTCGCGGTGAAGTCGCCCTCCGCGCTCGGCGTGAACACGACGTCGAAGTTCTGCATCCCGCCGGGCGCGAGCGAGACGTTCGTCGCCGCGCCGCCGCCGAGCGTGAGCACGCTCCAGGTCGCCATCGCCGCGTTGCTGCCGGTGCCGGCGATGTCGATCTCGTGGATCGTGAACATGTTGGTGTCGTCCATGTTCGCGACCTGGAGCTCGTTGCCGGGCGCGATCGCCTGCAGGTGCACCGGGATGCCGATGCCGGTGAAGCCGAGCTGGATCGTGGTCGGGCCCATGCCGACGTTGCGGCCGAGCCCGGTGCCCTGCAGCGTCACCATCACCATCGGCATGCCGCGGTCGTCGTCGGTGATCACGAGCACGCCATCCGGCGCCTTGCCGATGACGGTCGGCGAGAACTGGATGTTGAAGTCGTACATGCCGAGGCCGGGCACCTGGACCGGGCCCGGGTTCACGAGCTGCCACACCGGATCGCCCGAGAGCATCACCGCCGAGATGTTCAGCGGCGCCTCGCCGGTGTTCATGATCGTCTCCGCCATCACCGGCGCGTTGTCGCCCGGGTTGCGGAACGCCGTGAACGTCGGCGGCGCGTCGGCGTGGATGTGGCGATCGATGCCGCGGCCCTGGATCGAGACCGTCACCGTCGCGGGCTCGCCCATGCACGTCGAGCCCATGCCGCACACGCCGCTGTACGGCCACGTGATCATCGCGGTGTCGTACTGGTTATCCGGACGCTCGAGCGTCGGCGTGTACGTGACGTTCACCGAGAAGCTGCCGCCGGGCGCGACCGTCTGCGCGGTCAGCACGCCGAACGTGTACGGGCACATCGTCTCCGGAGCGGTCAGCGTACACGTCGGCGTGCCGGCGTTGAGCGTCAGGTTCGCCGTGCCCATGTTCTGGATCTGGATCGTCTGCACCGGCGGCGTGCCGAGCAGGTCGACCGCGCCGAAATCGACCATCATGCTCGCGGGTGTGATCGCGAGCGTCGCGGTCGTCGACGTCGCGGTGATCGGCACCGAGAGGTTCGGCATCGCGGTGTTGAGGTCGCTCGTCAGATCGAGCGTCGCGCTCAGCGCCGCCACGCGGTTCTGCGGCGCGCACGTGATCGTCACGACGAGCGTGTCGCCGGAGCCGACGAGCTTGAACTTGTTCGCGCCGGCCGGCGTCGGGCACGACACGGTCGCGGCGTTGTGCTTGCAGCTCGTGACCGCGAGCTCGCCCGTGTTCGTGCCCATGCCCGGAGTCACCGTCATCGACGTGATCGTCACCGCGGTGGTCGTGTCCCCCGCGCCGGCGGTGTTGACGATCGAGATCGTGCCGGTCACGTTCTGATCGAAGCGAACGTTGCCGAGCGCGAGCGTGCCCGCCATGTTCGGGTTCTGCGTGGTCGTGT
>DATJXL010000185.1:0-50497 GCA_035500135.1 Kofleriaceae bacterium | reverse complement strand
GAAGATCCAGATGTTCAAGGGCTACCGCGTCCAGCACAACAACATCCTCGGCCCGTACAAGGGCGGCATTCGCTATCACCAGGAAGCGAACCTCGACGAGATGAAGGCGCTCGCGTCGTGGATGACGTACAAGAGCGCGCTGCACGAGATCCCGTTCGGCGGCGGCAAGGGCGGCGTCAAGTTCGACCCGCGCCAGCACAGCAAGATGGAGCTCGAGAAGATCACGCGCCGGTTCACGGCCGCGCTCGGCAACAACATCGGCCCCGACTCCGACATCCCGGCACCCGACGTCAACACCAACAGCCAGACCATGGTCTGGATGATGGACACGTACATGAACATCGTCGGCGCCGGCGATCGCAACACGGTGCGCGGCGTCGTCACCGGCAAGAGCGTGTCGGCGGGCGGCTCGCACGGCCGCGCCGAGGCGACCGGGCAGGGCGTCGTCCACTGCATCACCGAGTGGGCGAAGGACAAGAACTTCAACCTCGACGGCTGCCACGTCATGATCCAGGGCTTCGGCAACGTCGGTAGCTACGCGGCGCGCCTGCTGTCGCAGAAGGGCGCCGTGATCATCGGTGTCGGCGACGTCGGCGGTTACATCGCGAACACCGAGGGCATCAACCCGCACAAGCTCGGCGAGCACGTCCACAAGACCGGCTCGGTGTCGGGCTACAAGGGCGCCTCGAAGATCACGCGCGAGGAGTTCTTCGGGCTCGACGCGCACATCTTCGTGCCCGCCGCGCTCGAGCTCGAGGTCGGCGTGGCCGAGGCCAAGGCGCTCAAGGTCAAGATGATGGTCGAGGGCGCGAACGGCCCGACCTATCCCGAGGCCGAGGAGATCCTGCTCGACAAGGGCATCGACGTCATCCCCGACATCCTGTGCAACTCGGGCGGCGTGATCGTCAGCTACTACGAGTGGCTGCAGAACAAGCGTGCCGAGCAGTGGGAGCTCGGCGACGTGCTCGGCCGCCTCGAGAAGCGCATGAAGGCGACGTACGCGAACGTGCGGCAGTACGCGATCTCGCAGAAGACCGACTGGCGCACCGCGAGCTACGCGATCGGCCTCGAGCGCCTGCAGCACTGCTACAAAGAGCGCGGCATCTTCCCGTAGTCAGCGCACGACGAACGCGCCGGCCAGCGCCGGCAGCCCGATCGCGAAGATGATCGCGAGGTAGGCGACACAGGGACGCCACGTGACGAGCGCGACCTGCGCGAGGTCGGCGCGCGGCGGGTGCGGCAAGACGAGCGCGAGGCCGTGCGGGCCGGGCTGCGGCGCGCCGCCATCGCGGAACGGGTGATCGCCCGCCTCGGGTGCGACGAAGCCGTCGATCGCGACCTCGTCGCCCGGGCGCACGACGGCGATGCCCTCGCCCGAGCTCAGCATCGTCGACGACGTCGGCAGCGGCACGTCGAGCGCGATGCCGGCCGGCACCGGCACGTGGCCGCGCGCGGTGACGAGCGTGAACGGGCGGGTGATCGTCGAGGGGCCGCGCAGCCAGCTCGTGACGATGAAGCCGCCGACGCTCGCGTCGTCGCTCGCGATCACTCCGACGAGCGCATCGCGCGTGCTCCGTCGGCGCGGCCACGCGGTGATCGCGGCCGCGAGCAGCGCCGCCACGGCCACGAAGATCGCGGCGAGCAGCGCCGGGACGAAGTTGCCGTACAGCGCGCTCGCGCTCGCCGACGGGCCGAACCGCACGATCACGGCGATCGCGAGCGTGGTCGCCAGCAGCGCGAGCGTGGCGTGGCGCGAGCGCGCGGCCAGCGCGGGTGCGCGCGTCGCGATCGCGGCAAACGTGATCGCGCACACGAGCGGCGGCACGAGCGCGGTCGCGATCACGTTCGTCGCGCCCTCGATCTCGATGCCGCGCGTGCCCCAATGCAGGTGGCCGGCGAGCAGGCCCGACGCGATCGGCAGCCACAAGCCGAGCAGCAACAGGTTCGCGAGCGCGATCATGAGCGCGACGTGCGCACGTTCGCGCCGGCCGCGCCGCGCGATCGCGAAGCCCGCGGCCACGCAGGTCACGCCGAGCGCCGCGACGAGCGTGCCGAGTGCTCGCGGCGTCACCAGCGGCGACACCATGTACGTATCGATCTCCGGCTCGATCGCCGTCCACATCGCCCACGCCGCGACGATCGCGATCAGATGGGCGACCGGCAGCGCGAGCGCGACCCGCAGCGTGCGCGCGACGCGAAACGGCGGCAGGTACGCGAAGGCGATGCACAGCGCGAGCACGCCGACGATCGAGTTGCAGATCCAGCCCTCGAAGCGCTCCAGGCCGCCGTGCCACGACGTCTTCCACAGCGCGTGCGGCGCGAGCCCGGCGAGCGCGAGCGTGATCACGGTCGCCGCGATGACGCTGACATGGACCTTGTCGTCCACTTTGCCCGCGCGCCAGAAGGTCTTGCTATCGTCCTCGAAGAAGGCGTGCATCACGATCTCGACAACGCGCGGGGCTGGTCGGTTGCGCGATTCTTCACGCTCGCGCGCTGGCTCGGGCCGTGGGCCGACAGCGGGCGCGCGCCCGAAATCGCCACCGAAGACGGGCTGATCGGCGCGACGCGCGCCCGCGTGTACGGCCGCGGCGCGACGACCTTCTTGATCGCGCCCGGGCTGCACTACGCGGGGCCGGACGACCCGCGGCTCGATCGGTTCTGCCGGATCCTCGCGGCCGCGGGGCATCGCGTCGTCGCGCCGTTCATCGCCGAATACCTCGCGCTCGCGCCCGGCCCCGGTGCGATCGCCGAGTTCGTCGCGCTCGCCGACGCGTTCGACGAGCCGCCGGTCGTGTTCTCGATCTCGTTCGGCTCGCTGCTGGCGTTCGCGCTCGCCGCCGAGCGCCCGCATGCGGCCCGTCGGCTCGTCGTGTTCGGCGGCTACGCCGATTTTCGCGAGACCATGCGGTTCTGCCTGACCGGCGAGCACCGCGATCCGTTGAACCAGCCGGTCGTGCTGATGAACCTGCTCGATCACGTCGCGCACGACACGCGTCATCGCGGCGCGCTGGTCGCGGCGTGGCGGCAGTACGTCGAGGCGACGTGGGGGCGGCCCGAGATGAAGGCGCGCGACCGCTACGTCGCGGTCGCGAACGAGATCGCGCCGAGCGTGCCCGCGCCGGTGCGCGAGCTGTTCCTGATCGGTGTCGGCGTGTTGCCCGGCGCGTGGCAAGTCGCCGAGCCCGCGCTCGCCGGATATGACGCGCGCGCGCTCGATCCGACGCCGTATCTGCCGCGCGTGCGCGGCCGCGTCGATCTCGTGCACGGCGCGGACGACGACGTCATCCCGTTCACGCAATCGCACGCGCTCGCGGCCGGGCTCGTCGCGGCGGACGTCCACGTGCACGTCACCGGCATGTACGGGCACACCGGCGCGACCGGCCCGCGCGTCGCCGCGATCCCGAGGGAGCTTTCGACGATGCTCCGCGTGCTGCGCGCGTTGAGTTAACACAACGCAACGCGCGCGCAAAACGTGTTCGCGAAGCGATGCACACGGTGGCGCTATGAAGCTCTTGCCGCCCGCCATCGCCGTCCTGTCCGTCACCGCCGCCACCGCCAGCGCTCACGCCGACAACCTGCGCGTCGACGTCAGCTGCGCCGACTTCTGGGCCACGCCCGACAGCGGCCTCGACGTCCGCGTCGATGGCGCCGAGGCCCGAGGCGGCGAGATCAACAACGCGCTCGCGGTCGCGTACACCAAGCACGGCAATCCGTACCTGACCGCGGTGCCGACCGACGTCGGGTTCTCGATCGCTCCGGGCGTGCACCATGTCTCGGTCGACGCGCCCGGCTGCGCGCCGCTCGACACGCAGGTGTCGGTCGGTCCGGTGATGTCCACGCTCGTGTCGGGCCGGCTGCCGATCAGCGATCGCGCGCTCCTCGGCACGGCGGGCGCGCCGGACGGGTTCGGCCTCGTGCTCGGCGCCTATTCCGCGTCGCGCGGCACCCACACGAGCACCGACGGTCTCGGCGACGAGTCGGCCACGTGGAACGAGCTCGACACCACCGGCGGCATGCTGACGACGAGCTACGAGCATCGCAACTTCGCGCTCGGCTTCGACCTCATGGTCGGTACCGCGACGGGGAGCGGCACGACGACGTCGACAAGTCCGTTCGGCGGCGCCACCTCCGCTCCGCAGCTGTTCACGAACGCGAGCGTGCTCCAGCTCGGCACGCGGCTGCGCATCGGCGCACGGCTCCCCGAGAATTCGTTCGCGCTCGCCGCGGGCGCCGGCGTCGGCGGCGACGCGAACATCGCGACGTCCGGCCTCGAGGGCGATGGCGGCGACTTCGACTTCTACATCCCGCTGTGGGCATCGGTCACGTACAAGCCCGAGTGCAACTGGGGCGTGCAGGCGATCGGCTCGTACGACGTGCACCCGACGTCGATGGCCGAGAGCGCACCGTCGCTGGCGGTGGGCCTGATGTGGCAGCCGACCGCAGCCTGCTCGGAGCAGCCGGGCCTGTCGGTGCATTAGCGCCGTCGCCGGTGCCTCGCGATGGCGACCCCACGATCGTGCTCGCCGCCGCTCGCCTTTGATGGGCGCAACTCCAGTGCGAACCGGATCGCGTGCACCAGCTCGGGCCAAGCCTGTATCGGCCGAAGAAACACTTAACGAACCGTTAAGCAAGCTGATCAACGCCCTGCGCGGAAACTGTCGCCATGCGCCGGCTCGTCTGCCTTGCACTTGCAGCGTCGGCCTGCCATCCGACGCCGCCATACGCGACAGCGACGAACCACTCGAAGCTGGGACCGCGCAGCTATGTGATCGACGTGGAGCTCGGCAAGAGCGACGACTTCGAGTCCGCGATCGCGTATGCGAATCGCCGCGCCGGCGAGTTATGCGATTCGGACTACGACTGGGTTTCCGGCGAGCGGTTCAGCTACTCACCAGATAGCTGCAGCCACCCGGTGCGTAGCGCATGCCCGGGAACGTCGTCGTACGCGTTCATCGGTCGCGTTGAATGCCGCTGGCACGGACTGTAGCGACTCGCCACGACGGTAGACGCCCGGTAGACGACGCTCGTCGTCGACGAAACCGAGGCTGATTTCAGCTCGTTGAAAAACCGCCTACCCGAAGTTCTTGTTCGCGAAGCCCCAGTTCACCAGCTTCCAGAACTCCTCGAGGTACTTCGGGCGAGCGTTGCGATAGTCGATGTAGTACGCGTGCTCCCAGACGTCGCACGTGAGCACGCACGTCTTGCCCGACGCGAACGGGGTCTCGGCGTTCGAGGTCGTCTCGATCGCGAGCGAGCCGTCGCTGGTCTTGACCAGCCACGCCCAGCCCGAGCCGAACTGCGCGGCGGCGGCGTCGTTGAACTTCTTCTTGAAGTCGCCGAAGTTGCCGAACGACTTCTCGATCGCGCCCTTGATCGCGCCGGTCGGATCGCCGCCGGCCTTCGGCGCGAGGCAGTGCCAGTAGAACGTGTGGTTCCAGACCTGCGCCGAGTTGTTGAACACCTTCTTCTCGCTGGCCTGGCCGTTCGACGCCTTGACGACCTCGTCGAGCGACATCTTCTCGTACTTCGTGCCGGGCACGAGGTTGTTGAGGTTGTTGACGTACGCCTGGTGATGCTTGCCGTAGTGATAGTCGATCGTCTCGGCCGAGATCACGGGCGCGAGGGCGTCCTTCGCGTAGGGCAGGGCGGGAAGCTCGAATGCCATGGCTGTCTCCTTTGGTGCAGCGGTTGTACTCCGCGCCGCCGCGCGCCACAGCCGGGAGCGGCGTAAAGTCGCCGCATGGCCGCTTCGCGGCACTTCCTCGCGCCAAGGTAGCTCGTGCTGCGCACTCGCAAAGACAACCGCGCTCGCTCGCTGGACGTTTTCGGCCACGTCGCGTCGGGAATCGCGTACCTGGCCACCGCGCGCCGCCAACATGCGAGCGACTTGCTAACGGCTCGGCAGCTCGCGAGCACGCTCGAGCTCCCGCGCGGACTCGAGCTGACCTGGATCGGCACGGCTGGGTTTCGTCTCGCGTACGAAGGCACGGTCGTGTGGATCGATCCCTACGTCACGCGCCTGCCGCTCGGCGCGCTCGTGCGCCGGCGCGTCGTGCCGCCCGATGCCGACGCGATCGCGCGCTGGATCGATCGCGCCGACGCCCTGCTCGTCGGCCACACGCACTTCGATCACGCGCTCGACGTGCCCGCGATCGTGCGGCGCACCGGTTGCCGCGCGTACGGCGGAAGCTCGCTCGCGCACCTGCTCGGGCTGTACGAGCTCGGCGATCGCGCGGTCGTCGTCGCGCCGCACCGCGACTACGAGGTCGGGCCGTTTCGCTTTCACTTCGTGCCGAGCGTGCACTCGAAGCTGCAGCTCGGCCTGGGCATCCCGTACTCGGGCGAGCTCACGTGCGAGCACGTCGACGAGCTCGTGCCGCAGGCGTATCGCTGCGGCCATGTCATGGGCATCTGGATCGAGGTCGCGGGCACGCGCTTCTATCACCAGGGCTCGGCCGATCTGATCGAGGACGAGATCCGCGACCGCGATGTCGACGTGTTCCTGTGCGGCATCTCGGGGCGCCGCTTCACGCCGCGTTACGTCGAGCGCATCGTCGCGCGCCTGCAGCCGCGCGCGATCGTGCCGACGCACTACGACGACTTCTTCCGCCCGCTCGATCGCGACACGCCCGCACGGTTCTCGTTCAACGTCGACCTCACGGGCTTCTGCGACGACGTGCGGCGCGCCTCGCGCGACCTGCCGATTCACGTGCTCGAGCCCGGCAAAGCGCTTGCAACGGCTCCCTAGGCATGTCGTATCGCCGGTCGTTACCGATGTGCGCGCTCGTGCTCGCGTCGATCCCCGCTCGCGGCGGGCCGGTGCGCACGATGGTCGATCCGCGCGCCCTCGACGCACACTGCCGCGCGCTCGTCGAGGTTCCGCTCGACGCGCGCACGATCGATCCCGCGATCGCGGCGGACCTGTCCGCGGCCAGCTGCCTCGCCGAGGAGCGCACGCGTGCGCTGACGCTCGCCCCGTGCCAGGCCTCGGTCGACGCGCTGAACGAGGCGATCGAGCCGAGCCTCGGCCTCTACGACGCCGTCGCCGGCACCGGCGATCCGCGCGGCGCGCTGCTCGCCGAGCACGCGAAGGCGGATCTCTATGCGGGCCTCGCGGTGCGCTTCATGGCGCTCGCGCCGCCGCTGCCCGAGCCGGTGACCGTGGGCGGGCTCGAGGAGCAGCAGCAGGCCGTCGCCGAGCTCGATCGCCTCGCCCAGCCATGGCGCGATCGCGCGGCCGCGGCGTTCGCCGAGGTCGAGCGGCTCGGGGCGCGGTATCCGGCGTGCGCGCCGCACGATCCGGTCGTCGAGACCGCGATCGCGGACCGCCGCGGCGAGCGCACCACCGGCGTCGCGCGCAGGTGATCGCGTACACTGCGCGCGATGGCGCGTTGGCTCATGAAGACCGAGCCCGAGACGTTCTCGATCGCGGACCTCGCGCGCGTGAAGATCGAGCCGTGGACGGGCGTGCGTAACCCGATGGCGCGCAACTTCATGCGGCAGATGACGGTCGGCGACGACGTACTGTTCTATCACTCGAGCGCGACGCCGTCGGGCGTGGTCGGGCTCGCGCGCGTCGCGAAGACCGGCGTCGTCGACGCGACGCAGTTCGATCCGCAAAGCCCGTACTACGATCCGAAATCGACGCCCGACCAGCCGCGGTGGGATTGCGTCGACGTCGAGTACGTCGCCGAGCTGCCGCGCCTGGTCTCGCTCGCCGAGCTGCGCGGCGAGCGCGCGCTCGCCGGCATGATGCTGTTCACGTGGAGCCGGCTGTCGGTGATGCCGGTCGGCGACGCGCAGTTCCGCACGATCATCGAGCTAGCCAATCGACCAGCTGCGCCGCCCGCGAAGCCGGCAGGTCGACGCCGAGCTGCGGCGAAGCCAAAGCCGAAGACGGCGAAGCCGAAGCCGAAGCCGAAGCCGAAGCGTCGCCGCTAGGCCCGTGCCAGTCCGAGCCGCCGGTGCACACCAGGCCGAGCTCGTCGGCGAGCTCGATCCAGCGCGCGCGTTCGCGCGGGTCATAGGCGCCGTAGTACGCCTCGACGCCGGCGAGCCCGTCGCCGCGATGACGGCGCAGTAGCGCGACGCCGAGGTGATCGTAGAGGTGCGGGTGTGCGAGCGACATCGCGGCGCCGGCGGTGCGGCCGAGCGCGAGCGCGTCGGGCAGCGCGAGCGCGTGGTGGGGCACGTCGACCGGGCCGCCGTCGTAGAGGTGGCGCGCGAACGCGTCCTTGAGCGACGTCGCGGCGCCGGCCGCGACCATCAGCCGCGCGAGATCGGGTCGGCCGACGCTGCGGCCTTCGGAGCGCGCGAGCAGCGGCTCGACGTCGACGCGGATCCCGCGCTGCGCGAGCCGCGCCGCCATCACGCGCAGGCGGTTGCGCCGCGCCTCGGCGAGCGCGCCGAGGCGCGCCTCGAGCTCGGCCCAGCCCGGCGCACCGCGATCGTAGGCGAGCACGTGGATCGTGCGACCTTCGTGATCGCACGACAGCTCGACGGCGCGCACCACGCGACCCGACGAGAACGCGACGTGCGTGCACGCGTCGTGATCGGTGAGCGCGAACAGCTCGACGTGGCTTTCCGCCGCTCGCGACGCCACTCGATCCGCCGGCTCGGTGCCGTCGGATGCGGTCGAATGGCAGTGCAGCTCGATCCGCATGCGGTCGCACCGTAGCGCAGATGTAGGTGCGAATCGACGAGCGCGCTCTGATACACTTCGAGCTGGATGGGAATCCCGGGGGTTCAATCCGGCCAGAGCCGCCTTGGCCGCTACGAGCTGCTCGCGCGCTTGGCGACCGGTGGGATGGGCGAAATCTTTCTCGCGCGCCTCGAAGGCGCCGCCGGGTTCGAGAAGCTGTACGTCGTCAAGCGCATCCTCCCGCATCTCGCCGACGACACGCGGTTTCGCCAGATGCTGATCGCGGAGGCGCGCATCGCGTCGAAGCTCTCGCACTCGAACATCTGCCAGGTGTACGAGCTCGGCGAGACCGACGGCCAGCTCTACATCGTGATGGAGTACCTCGAGGGCGTGACGCTGCTGCCGATGCTGCGCCGCACCTCGAAGCAGGGCCACGCGCTCGACCTCGGCTTCGTCGCCGGCGTGATCCAGCAGACCTGCGACGCCCTTCACTACGCGCACGAGCTCAAGGACCGCGGCGAGTACCTCGGCATCGTCCACCGCGACGTCACGCCATCGAACATCTTCTTGACCGAGTCCGGCGTCGTCAAGGTGCTCGACTTCGGCATCGCGAAGGCGAAGGGCGCGTCGACGCAGACCCAGGAAGGCACGGTCAAGGGCAAGTACGCGTACATGGCGCCCGAGCAGCTGCGCGGCGGCGACATCGATCGCCGCGTCGACGTGTTCGCGCTCGGCATCGTGCTGTTCGAGATGCTCGCGCAGCGCCGCCTGTTCCAGCGCAAGACCGACTACCTGACGTTTCGCGCCGTGATGGAGCAGCCGATTCCCGACATCCGGCGCTATCGCCCGGACGCGTCCGAACAGCTCGCGGCGGTCGTCGCGCACGCGCTCGATCGCGAGCCGGCTACTCGGTTCGAGTCCGCGCGTCAGGTCGGCACCGCGGTGCTCGACGCGTGCGGGAAACGGCCGTGGTCGCAAGGCGAGATCAGCGACTACGTGCGCGCCAACTTCGCCGACGAGCTCGGCAAGCGCAGCCACGAGGTCCAGAGCGCCGTCAATCGCACGATGCCGGGCCAGCCGGCGACATCGCGCGCGACGATGCCGCTGATCGCGCACGACGACTCGGCGCCGCCCGAAGACGATGATGACGAGTTTCCGAGCGTCGAGACCGACGTCGATCTCCCGCAGCCGCAGTTCCGGCCCGCGCCGACGCCGCGCGCCGCCTCCGAGCCCGGCGATTTCTACAGCGGCACGCCACCACCGTTCGCCGGCGAGACCACGGGCAGCGCGCCGAGCTTGCAGCCGCTGCGTGGCTCGTCGCCGATCCCGGGCGGCACGGTCGTCGTCGAGAAGCGCAGCATCGTGTGGCCGCTCGTCGCGGTCGGCATGCTCGCGATCGCCGGCGGCGCGCTGTTCCTCGTCTGGCGGCAGACGCAGCAACAGCAGCCGCCGCCGACGATCGTCGTAAACGAGGAGCGCGGATCGAGCGCGCAATCGCCGCCGGTGCAGCCGCCGCCCGGTCCGACTCAGCCGACGCCGCCGGCGAACCCGCCCGGGCCGACCCCGACGGTCACCCCGCCGTCGCGCCCGCCGGCGCATCCGATCCACACCGATCCGTACACGGCGGCGGTGCAGGCCCATCTCGGCGCGCTCAATCGCTGCTTGAACGAGCACACCGACACGATCCCCGCGGGAGCCAGCGCGACGATCCTGATCGGGACGGATGGTCACCCCAAGACGGTGACGATGTCGCCGGCGGCGCTCGGTGCGACCGCGCTCGGCGCGTGCTTGCACGACAACCTGACCCAGGTCGCGTTCCCGTCCGCGAAGGACGACAAGACGATCACCGTTCCGTTCACGCGATCGTAGCCGGCAGCAGCTCGGAGACGAGCGCGGGCCAATCGGCGATCGCGGTGGCGAGCCGACCCTCGGCGCGATCGGCGCGGCCGCCACCGCGTCCGCCGGCGCGCGCGGCGAGCTGCTTCCACAGCGCGCCGCAGTCGAGCGTGCTGCCGGCGGCGCGGAACAACACGACGGTCGTGCCGGTCTCGTCGCTGGCGGCGAGCAGGGCGTCGCGACCGGACGCGGCGAGCTTGGCGGCGACGCCGCGCAGCAGCTCGGGATCGCCGGGCAGCGCGGCGACGACGGGGCCGGTGCCGGTGGCGAGCTGCGCCGCGATCTGCGTGGCGAGCCGGCCGCGCAGCGCGGTCGTGTCGGCGGTCGCCGCGTCGGCGTCGCGGCGGAGCTTGTCGATCGCGGCCGGCACGTCGGCAGGGGCGCACGAGAACTGGGCGGCGAGCGCGCGCAGCGTGGCGTCGCGCGCGAACAGCTCGGCGCGGGCGCGGCGTGCCGCCGTGAATGTCACGCGCGTCATGCCCTTGTAGCGCTCGGCGCCGGTGATGCGGATCGCGCCGAGCTGCGCCGTGCGCGCGCAGTGCGTACCGCCGCACGGCGAGAAGTCGTAGTCCCCGATCGCGACGACGCGGATCGAGTCGGTGACCTTCGGGTCGCGGCGCAGCTTCAGCGTCGCGAGCTCGTCGGAGGTCGGAAACCACGCGCGCACCGGCAGATCGTCGTCGACGAGATCGTTCGCGAGCTGCTCGGCCGCGGCGAGCTCGCCTTCGGGAACGCGATCGCGCGCGACGTCGATCGTCAGCGCGGTCTCGCCGAGCCGCGCCGACGCGGTCGGTGCCTGCGCGCGATCGAGCAGCGTGCCCGACAGCAGGTGCTGCGCGGTGTGCTGCGCCATGTGCTGGCGGCGGCGGGCCCAGTCGAGCTTGCCGGTCACACGCGCGCCGACTGCCGGCAGCTCGCCATCGCCGTCCAGCACGTGGACGATCGCGCCGTCGTCGCGCTCCTGGGTGTCGACGACGCGCGCGCCGCCGAGCGTGCCGTGGTCGCCGAGCTGGCCGCCGGCCTCGGGATAGAACGCGGTCTCGTCGAGCACGATCGCCGCGCGGTCCTTCCAAACCGCGTGCGCGACGACGGTCGCGTCGAACGTCCGCATGTAGGCGTCGCGATGGTAGAGGTGGATCGTCACGGGCTCACGCGCTCGACGTTGCCGGCTTCGACCCAGCCGGCGGTGCCGGTCGCGACGCGCACGCGCGTCCACGCGTCGCGCTGCTCGAGCACGGTGACCTCGGTGCCGCGCGGCAGCGGCTGCGCCATCGCGGCCGGCGCGCCGGCGCTGTCGGCGGCGCGCAGCACGGCCGCGTTCATCACGACCGCATCCTTGGCGTGCGAGTCCTCGAGCACGAGCGAGCCGACCATGGCGAGCCAGATCGCGAGCGGCAGCACGGCGAGGCCGGTCAGCGCGCGGCGGCGGCGCTCGCCCCACGGCACGAGCAAGAGGATCGCGAGCGCGAACGCGATGCCGCCGACGACGAGCCGGCGCGCGCGCGGCCAGTGGTGGAAGAAGAACAGCGCGTCGGCGGCCGAGCCCGACGGCGGGCGCAGCGCTTCGGGCGCGCGCCCGCGCAGCCACGCGAGGTTCTTGCGCGCGCGCGTGTTGCCGCCGTCGATCGCGAGCGCGCGGCGATACGCGAGCGTCGCGGTCGCGAGATCACCGGCGGCGAGCGCGGCCGTGCCCCAGTCGGCGAGCAGCTCGGGGCGATCGGGCTCGGCGCGCGCGGCCTCGCCGAACGCGGCGGCCGCGGTCTGCAGCTTCGCGCGGCGCGCGCTCGCGTCGGTGATCGCGATCGCGTCCTGATACAGCGCGCGTGCCTCGTCGGCCGACGGCGCGGCACGCGCGGCCTGCGGCGCCAGCACGATCGCGACGAGCGCGACCGCAGCCGCGGCGCCGCGCTTCGGGCGCTTCTTCGCGGCGGTCGTCCACTTGCGCGCGAGCTCCTCGGCGCGCACCCGCACGTCCGCGGCCAGGGGCGACGATGCCGCCGCCGGCGCGAAGCTCTCGATCTCGAGTCGCGCGAACAGCTCGTCGCTCGCGCTGACTGCCAGCGTTCGCGCGAGCTCGCGCAGCGCGGCGGCGAGCGGCCCGGCGACGTCGCGCGCCGGATCTTTCGCGGCGCGTGCGAGCTCGTGCTCGACGCGTCTCCTCGCGGCGCGCACCTCGGCGGCATCCTCGCGGCTCGCGCGCGTGCGCAGCTGCCAGTGCCGCGCGCCGAACACGGCCAGCGGCGCCAGGTACAGCAGCGCGACGACGAGCCACAGCATCGCGCCGCCGAGCGGCTGCGACTCGGTCTCGCCGGGAGCCGACAGCGCGAGATCGGCACCGACCAGCGCGAGGTCGGCGTCGTTCGAAGCTGCCGCGGTCGTCGCCGGTTTCGCGGGCGTCGCCGCGACGACGTCGCTCGCGCTCACCATCGTCCCGCCCTTGACCGACAGCGCGATCGGATCGCCGTGCACGACCTGATACGCGCCCTTGACCGGATCGAAGTACGCGAGCGCGAGCGCGGGTACCTCGGTCGCGGGTCCGATCACCTGCGCGGTGACCTTGAACGTCTTGGTCTTGCCGTCGTCGGACAGCTCGCCGGTCGGCGGCTCGGCCGGCACCGTGAACTTGTCCTTCGGCAAGCCGCCCGGGCCGTCGAGCCGGCCGAGCGACAGCGTGTCGAGCCGCTGGTCGCTCTTGATCGTGATCGCGAGCTCGACCGGCTCGCCGAGCTGCACGACCGAGCGGCTGGTCGCGACTGTGATCGAGAACTGCGTGCCGACCGCGCCCGCGAAGCCGGGCGGGCGATCGGTCTCGGGCAGCGGCTTGACCTCGAGCGTGCGCGGCGCGTCGCTCGCCCGGAACAGCTTCGAAGGCGCGTTGCCGAAGAAGTCGGAGCGCCCGGTCGCGAGCGCGACGACCACGCTGGCCGCCGGCACCTCGATCTTGCCGGTCTTCTTCGGCGCGGCGTAGAACGTCGCGCGCAGCCGGTGATAGCCGACGCCGCCGACGTCGGTGTCGTCGACCGTGAACGGCAGGTCGAGCGTCTTGTCGCCGCCGGCGAACTTGTACGTCTTCTGGTTCGTCGCCGGAACCGTGCCGATCGTGAAGCTCTCGCCGTCGAGCATCGGCACCTGGAACGTCGGGTTGCGCGCGGGCTCGGCGCGAAACAGCCACGTCAGCGTGACCGGGATGTTCTCGCCGACGAACACCGGGCGATCCGGCAGCGCCAGCTCGAGCTTCATCGTGTCGGTCGTCGCGATCGCCTCGACCTCGGCGTCGGCACCGGGCGCGGTCGCGTGCTTGCCGCCCTGCGTGATCGTCGTCGTCGGCACGTGCAGCGCGCCTTCCTTCGCGACCGTGACCTGCCAGTGAAACACCCACTCGGTGCGCGTGAAGTCGCTGCGCCGGCCGTTGATGATCGAGATCGAGCGCGACGTGTTCGGCTCGGCGCCGAGCGCGCGCACGGTCGCGCCGGGGATCGACAGCGTCGGCTGCGCGGGCGCCGGCGATTCGTCGAGACCGTCGACGTGAAGCTGGAGATCGAACGGCACGCCGGCGTGCGGCTTGTCATCGGTGCTCCATTGCGCGCGCGGCTCGTCCGCACGCGCGACGTTCGCCGCGGCGGCAAGAATCACGCAAGCTGCGATCGCGACGCGCATCACCAGTCCTTGTCCACCGGCTCGCCGCCGCCTTGCTGCTGGCGCTCGCGCTGGCGCTTCGCGTCCTCGTCGCGCGCGCGCTGGCCGGCGCCGCCTTGCTGCTGCTGGTCCTGCTGCTGCTGTTGCTGCTGCTGTTGTTGCTGCTGCTGATCTTGCTTGTCCTGATCCTGCTTCTTCTGCGGCGGCTGCAACAGCTTCAGCGCGTTCTGCAGGTGCTCGAGCGCCTTGCCCTGGCTGTCGACCGCGGACTTGAGGCTCACCGACTGCTGCGAGTCCTTCGCCTTGCCGAGCGTCACGCCGGCGTCGGTCATGTCGTTCTGCGCGAGGCGCACCTCGTCGGCAGCCGCCGACAGCTGCTTCGGAGTCACCTGGCCCTGGCCCTGCTGCGGCTGCTTCTGCTTCGCGGCTTCATCCGCCTGCTTCGCGAGCGCGTCGGTGATCGCCTTCGCGAGCTGACCGTGCTCGGCCTGTTTCGCGACCAGCCCGGGCAGCTTCGGTGCGCGCGTGAAGTCGTCCTCGCTGTCGGCCTGCGACGTCTGGTCCTTGGTGTCGCCCTGCTGGCGAATGAGATCCTGCAGGTGCTCGATCAGGTTGAAGAACAGCCGGCGCAGCTCGTCGAGCTTGTCGGCGGCGAGCTTCGCGCTGGTCTGCGGATCCTTGTTCGCGTGAATCGCGTCGCCGGTCGCGGCCAGCGCCTTCTCGGCGTCGGCGCGCAGGGACTCCGCCGCGGCGAGCTGCTGCTTCATCTGCTCGACCTGCTCTTTGGGCGCCTTGTCGTCGGGCTTCTTCGCCGCCTCGTCGGCGATGAGCTGCTTGAGCCGCGCGACGCGTGCGACGTTCTGCGCGAGCCCGTCGGCGGCCTGCTTGTCCTTCTTGTCGAGCTGGTCGACGACCTGATGCTGCGTCTCCGCGGCGAGATCGATCAGCTGCTTCAGATCGGCGAACTGCTCGATCGCCTTGCCGAGCTCGATCAGCGCGTCGCGCTCGGACGCGCCCGCATCTTCGAGCTTGTCGGTGCCGAGCAGCCCGCGCGCCTTGTCCATCGCCGCGCTCGCCGCCTCGACGTGCGGCATCGCGGCCGCGACCCGCTCGAGCAGCTTCTGTTGCTCGGGTTTCTCGCCGTCCTTGGGCTGATCCTTGCTCGCGAGCCCGGCCGCCAGCCGCGCCTTCACTTCCTCGAGGCGATCGCGCAGCCCGTTCTCGCGCTCGGCCTGCGCCTTGCCCGTGAGCCAGCCCGGAATCGTCGTGTTCGCGGGCGCCTGCGCGACCGCCTGGGTCTGCTGCGCCAGCTCGAGCTCGTCGCGGCCGATCGTGCGCATCACGGTGATCGGATCGAGCAGCTGCTCGCGCGCGCGCTTGAGCGAGATCAGCGCAGCCTCCGCGCGTCCGACGCCGTCCTCGGCCGCGAGCTCCTGCAGCTTCGAGCGCGTCTCGGTCATCCGCGTGCGGCCGTCCATCAAGTACAGATCGAGGTTCTTGAGCTGGACGACGCGCACCTTCTCGTCGTCGCTGCGCTTGTCCTCGGGCTTCTTGCCGATCGCGTCGATCTCGTCGCTCGCGAGGTCGCCGATCACGCCGGCCTCGGCGAGCAAGCCGCGCTCCTTGTCGGCGAGGTGCACGAGCGAGCCTTGCTGCGCGAGCGGATCGGCGCCGTGAGCGGTCTTGATCGCGGCCCACGCGCCGCGCGCCTCGTCGAGCAGGCCGCGCTGGTCGTCGACGAGCGCGTCGAGCCGCGCCTCGAGCTTGCCGGCGCCCTTCGCGAGCTGGTCCTCGATCGCGCGCACGCGCGCCCGCACGGTCGCGAGGTTCTGCTGGGTGTCGGCGTCTTGCTTGCGCAGCTGCGACGCGTCGAAGAACCACGTGACGGCCTGCTGCTCGAGCTCGAGCGCCTTCGACAGATCGGCGTCCTCGCCGGCCTTCGTCTTGTCGGCGTGTGCGGCATACGCGAGCCCGAGATCATACGCCGCCCGAAACCGCAGCTCGGGATCGACGCCGGCTTGATTCCTCGCGTCCAGCAGAGCGGTCTCGGCTCCGGCGAAGTCTCCCTTCGCGAGCAGATCCACGCCCTCGTTGTACTTCTCTCTCGCCGCCCGATGCTCTCCGCCGCCGCAAGCGACGACGATCACGATCAGAAGCCCGAAGCCCGCCCTCACGGCTCGCTCCCCACGAACAGCGCCGCGAGCAGCGACAGCAGCGCCAGGAACACGAACACCTGGAACCGCTCCGCCGGCACGATGCGCTTCGTCGGATCGCCGGCCTGCTTCACGATCGGCACGACGTAGGTCTGCAGGATCGACTTCAAGTCCACCGCCGACGTGCCGGCCGGCACGTAGACGCCTTCGGTCGCGAGCGCGATCTTGCGCAGCGCATCGCCGTCGAGCTTGCTGATCACCGGCTTGCCGTCGTGCATCAGCTTCGACTTCGCACCGGTGTGCGGATCGGTCAGCGTGATCTCGCTGCCGGTCTCGCTGCCGAGGCCGATCGCGACGATCTTCACGCCGGCGTCGCGCGCGAGCTTCGCGGCATCGACCGAGTACGGGTCCTGATCGTCGCCGTCGGTGATGAGCACGATCAGCTTCGCCCCGCCGCCGGGCGCGAAGCCCTTCACCGCGACCTTGAGCGCCTCGCCGATCTTCGTGCCGCCGCGGCCGGCCGAGCGCGTGTCGATCGTCGCGAGCACGGTGTCGAAGAACGAATGGTCGGGCGTGAGCGGGCACACCGGCACGGCGCGGCCCGCGAACACGGTGAGCCCGACGCGCGCGTCCTCGAGCTTGCCGACGAGCTCGCCGATCTCGGCCTTCGCGCGGGCGAGCCGGTTCGGCGCCGCGTCCTCCGCGAGCATCGACCGCGACACGTCGAGCACGAACATCACGTCGGCGCTGGTGTCGCTGCCCGCGATCGTCTCGGTCTCGCCGCGCGCCTGCGGTCGCATCAGCGCGAAGATCCCGAACAGCAGCGCCAGGGCCACGAAGCCGAGCTTGAAGCCGGTGCGCGCGAGCGAGGCCCGCGACGTCAGCCGGCGCTGCATCACCGGCGACAGGAACGACGCGAGCGCGCCGCGCGCGCGAACTTCGAGCACGACGAGCAGCGCGACGAGCGCGAGCGCGAGCCACACGAGGTGGACGTAGCCGGGCGCGACGAACGTCACGGCAGCCTCCGCAGGATCGTGCCGCGCAGCACGAACGCGGCCGCGATCGCGCCGAGCGCGATCACGACGAAGATCGGATAGAACTGGCGGTACTCGACGAAGCGCTCCTCCTGGAACTCCGCGCGCTCGAGCTTGTCGATCTGCTTGTAGATCGTCGCGAGGCTCGCGGCGTCGGTCGCGCGGAAGTACTGACCGCCGGTCTTGTCGGCGATCTTGCGCAGCAGGCCCTCGTCGAGATCGGCGCGGATCGTGCGCAGGATCGACTGGCCGTTGCCGATGTCGATGTGGATCGGCGCGTCGCCGCGCGTGCCGGCGCCGATCGTGTAGACCTTGACGCCGGCCTTGACCGCGTCGTCGATCGCGGTGTCCTCGTCGATGTCGTGCACGTTCGACATGCCGTCGGTGAGCAGCACGACGACCTTGCTGCGCGCCTTCTGGAAGTCGGCGAGCCGCTGCACGGCGAGCTCGAGGCCGGCACCGATCGCCGTGCCGTCCTCGTCCTGGCGCGCGAAGTCGAGCTGGCGCGCGGCCGTGACCAGGTTGCCGTGATCGAGCGTGAGCGGGCTGCGCGTGTCGGCGTAATGCGCGAACGCGACCAGCCCGATCGCGTCGTCGTCGCGGCCGTCGAGCCCGCCGCCGCCGAGCACGAACTGCTCGAACACGCGCTTGACGGCGTCGAGGCGCGTCGGCGCGTCGGGATGCTTGGAATCGGCGAGATCCTCGGCGCGCATCGAGCCCGAGCAGTCGACCGCCATCATGATCGCGATGCCTTCACGCCGGATGCGCGCGTTGCGATCGCCCGCGCGCGGGCCGGCGAGCGCGATCGCGAGCGCGACGACCGCGACCGCGACCAGCACATCGGGCACCCACGCGAGCGACGTCCGCCAGGTTTGCCCGCCGAGCGGCAGCGCGCGCAGCGACGAGAACACGACGCGCCCGGCGCCGCGGTGCGACCACCACCACGCGAGCAGGCCGAGCATCGCGAACGCGAGGAACGCCGGCTGCGCGAAGTACGCCGACAGCAGCCTCACGCCGCCTGCTCCTTGCCCTCGACCTCGAGCCGCGGCCGCGTGTCCTCGACGAAGCCGCGCGCCGCGGCGAGCGTGTCGATCGATTCCTGCGCGTCGGGGCGATAGCCGGCGAACTTGACGCGATCGCAGCGCTCGAGGAACGACGTCAGCAACCCGCGGTGCTCGGTCGTCAGCTCCTTCGCGCGCGCGGCTTCTTGCAGGAACTCCTCGGTCGTCCGCTCGGGCGCGCGGATCACGTAGCGGCGCTCGAGGTACGTGCGCACGATCGCCGACAGCTCGACGAACCACGCGTCGGCGTCGGCATCGGCCGGCGCGCCGCGCGACTCGAGCGCGCGCAGCTTCGCGATCGCGTCGTCGTAGGCGGAGCGCTGCAGCGCGCGGCGGCGGCGGGCGCGATACGTGCGAAACGCGAGCACCGAACCGGCGGCGACGACCATCGCGCCGCTCGCCGCGAGCAGGATCCACATCCACGGCACGCCGCCGACGTCGGGATCGAGCGGTCCGACGGCCGGACGAAGCTCGCCGGTCGCGGCGCCTTCCTTGACCGGCGCGACGTCGATCGGCACTTCCTCGGTGAGCAGCTCCTGCGGCTTCGCAGCGGCCGAGCCCGAGCCGCGCCCGTCGGTGAACTCGAGGCGCAGCGGCGGCACGCGATGCTTGCCGCTCGTCGGCGCTTCGAGCGTGTAGGTCTGGATCTGGTGCTCGCTGCCGTCGGCGCCGTGCTGGCTGTCCTTCGTGAAGCCGATGACGCGGAACCGCCCCATGCGCTCGTCGCCCGCTTCCTGAAACGGCGCGTCGACGCGGATGCCGGCCGGCGCGGTGATGTCGAGCCGCAGGTAGATCGAATCGTCGAGCGTGGGCTTCGCCGGCCACAGGTGGACCTCGGCCTTGACCGGCCCGCTCTCGCTCGTCTTCGCGATCGCATCTTTGGGCGGCTCGTTCGATGCCGGCGCGGATCCATCCAGCGCGCTGCCGCCGCCGCACGCCGCGACCATCGCGATCACGAGCGCGCGCCTCACCTGCGCAGCCTCCGCTCGCGCTCGCGGAAGAACTTGAGCAGCGGGTCGACCATCGAGCCCGACGCGTCGAACACGACGAGATCCATGCCGGTCGCGCGCAGGTTCTCGTGCAGCGCGCTCGCGCGCAGCGACGCACCGCGCGCGAGCTCGGCGCGAAACACCGACGAGCGCGTATCGACCAGCCGCGTGCGGCCGGTCTCGGCATCCTCGAGCGTGACCAGGCCGGCGGGCGGCATGTCGGCCTCGCGCGGGTCGGTGATCAGCGCGGCGACGACGTCGTGCTTGCGGTTCGCGTGGCGCAGGACCTGGATGTAGCCGTCGTCCAAGAAATCGGAGATCAGGAACAGCACCGCGCGGCGCGGCAGGACCTGGCGGCAGAACTCGAGCGCGGCCGCGATGCTCGTCGAGCGCCGGCCCCGCGTCGCGGATGGCCGCGCGGCGTCCTGCATGCGCTTGAACCAGCGCCGCACGAACCGCGGCAGGATCGGCCGCGCCGTCACGCCCTCGGCCGCGCCTTCGCCGCGCGCGAGCACCTCGCGCACGATGCGCAGCGCGTGCTTGCCGCCCTTGCGCGGCGGAATGTACAGGTCCGGCCCGCCGTGGAACAGCAACAGCCCGACCTTGTCGCCGTTCTCGACCGCGGACAGCGCGAGCAGCGCCGACAGCTCGACCGCGGCCTCGAGCTTGCTGCGCCGGCCCGAGCCGAAATCCTGCGACGCGCTGACGTCGACGAGCAGCATCACGGTCAGCTCGCGCTCCTCGACGAAGCGCTTGACGTGCGGCTCGCCGGTGCGCGCGGTGACGTTCCAGTCGATCGAGCGCACGTCGTCGCCGGGCACGTACGGGCGCACCTCGTCGAACTCCATGCCGCGGCCCTTGAACACCGACAGGTACGCGCCCGCCATCACGTCCGCCACCTGTCGCCCGGTGACGAACTGGATGCGCTTGACCGCCTGCGCGATTTCCGCCGGTAACATCGCCGCGCCTTCGCCTAGGGGACGGGCAGGTTCTCGAGGATCTGCGCGATCACGTGATCGGTCGTCTTGCCCTGCGCCTCGGCCTCGTAGCTGGCGAGCACGCGGTGGCGCAGCACGTCGTGCGCGATCGTCTTGATGTCGTGCGGCGAGATGTAGCTGCGGCCTTGCAGCACGGCCTGCGCCTTCGCGACCTTGACGAGCGCGATCGACGCGCGCGGCGACGCGCCGTTGTCGATCAGCGGCGCGAGCGCCGGCAGCCCGGCCGCCTTCGGATCGCGCGTCGCGGCGACCAGGTCGACCGCGTAACGCTTGAGCTTGTCGTCGACGAACACCTGGCGCACGACGTCGCGCGCCGCGAGGATCTCGTCGCACGTCATCACCTTGGTCGCCTTGGGCTCGCTCGCGGTGCCGGCCATGCGGTCGATGATCTTGACCTCGTCGTCCTTGCTCGGATAGCCGACCTTGACCTTCAGCATGAAGCGATCGAGCTGCGCCTCGGGCAACGGGTACGTGCCCTCCTGCTCGATCGGATTCTGCGTCGCGAGCACGAGGAACGGCTCGGTCAGCGGAAACGTCTGATCGCCGAGCGTGACCTGGCGCTCCTGCATCGCCTCGAGCAGCGCGGCCTGCACCTTGGCGGGCGCGCGGTTGATCTCGTCGGCGAGGATGAAGTTGCCGAACACCGGCCCCTTCTTGACCGCGTACGTGCCCTCGCGCGGGTTGTAGATCTGCGTGCCGACGACGTCGCCGGGCAGCATGTCGGGCGTGAACTGGATGCGCGAGAACGAGCCATCGAGCGCATCGGCGAGCGTGCGTACGACGAGCGTCTTCGCGAGGCCGGGCACGCCCTCGAGCAGGACGTGGCCGCCGGCGAGCAGGCCGAGCAGGAGCCGGTGCAGCATCTCGTCCTGGCCGACCAGGACCTTGCCGACTTCGGCCTTGAGTGCCGCGAAGCGGCCTTGCAGCTTGGAGGTGTCTTCGGTGAGGCGATCCGACATGGGAGTGGTGGAGGTAAGCGCCGGGATGGCGCGGTGTCAACCGAGCCGCGGGACAGGAAATTCCTGGATCAAGTTCCCGTCTTGACGGATTCGGCGCCGTTTGCGAAAGTGTCTTTCAGGAGCAACGCATGAGTCTCGCCACGCCGCATTGCACGTGCCCGCCGACGATCTTCGTGATCGTCGTGGGCCGCGCAGCCCGCGGTGGCGGAGACCCGAGTCGAAAGACGCGCTGATCGGGATCGACGCTCCCCGCCGCGGGCTCCCCGGTTGAACTACCGCGGAGCCCTTCTTCGTTTCGGCGAATGAAGAGCACGGGCTCCGAGAGGCCCGCCCTATGTCTGCTCTATCTTCACCCAGATCTCTGCACTGGACCGACCATCCCGGCCGCGCGCTGCTGCGGCTGGCATGGCCGATCACGGTGTCGATGATGTCGTTCTCGACGATGACGCTGGCGTCGACCGCGTTCGTCGCGCGCGTCGGCTCGGACGAGCTCGCGGGCGTCGGGCTCGCGGCCGTCGTCGGGTTCGCGCTCGTGTGCTTCGGCATCGGCCTCCTGCGCGGCGCGAAGACCCTCGTGTCGCAAGCCGTCGGCGCGGGCCGGCGCGACCGCATCCCCGAGCTCGTCGGCGCGGCGCTCGTGCTCGCGGCCGTGCTCGGCGTGCTCGCGCTCGTGGCCGGCCAGGTGATCGCGCCCTGGATCGCGGCGTTATCGGCGTCGCCGCGCGCCGGCGGATTCGCGTCGCAGTACCTCGCGATCCGCTCGCTCGGTGCGCCGCTCGTGCTCGTCTACGCGGCGCTGCGCGAGGCGCGCTATGGCGAAGGCGATACGCGCGCGCCGATGCGCGCGTCGCTCGCCGGTAACGCGGTCAACATCGCGCTCGACGCGACGCTGATCCTCGGCCTCGGATGGGGCGTGCGCGGCGCGGCGATCGCGACGATCTGCGGCGACGCGACCGCGCTCGTGCTGCTCGCGTGGCCGATGACGGCGCAGCTGCGCCGCGCGCGGGCCAGCCTGCGCGCGCTCAAAGACGTCTGGGACCAGGGCGCGCCGAACGGCGTGCAGTTCGTGATGGAGGTCGGCTCGTTCCTGATCCTGACCGTGCTGGTCGCGCGGATGTCGGCGATCGACGGCGCGGCGCACCAGATGGTGCTGCACATCATCAACGTCTCGTTCTTGCCCGCGCACGCGCTGTCGGAGGCGGCGGCCGTGCTCGTCGGCCAGGCGGTCGGTGCGGGGCGCGACGAGCTCGTGCCCCGTGTGGCCAAGCGCACGCTCGCGATCGGCGCCGGATATTCGGCGACGTGCTTGCTCGCGTTCGCGGTGCTCGGCGGCGCGATCGCGAACGGGCTCGCGGCCGGCGACGGCGCGCTCGCGGCGCGTGCGACCACGCTCGTCCACGTCGCGCTGGCGTTCCTCGTCGCGGACGCGGCGAACGTGATCGCGCGCGGCGTCCTGCGCGGCGCGAGTGACGTGCGCTACGCCGCGGTGGTCGGCATCGCGACGTCGTGGCTGACCACCCCGCCCCTGACCTGGCTGCTCGGAATGCACTTCGGGCTGGGCGCGGTCGGCGGCTGGATCGGGGTCGCCATCGAGATCGTCGTCGGGGCGAGCCTGTTCTGGCTGCGGATCTGGCAGGGTGGCTGGCGCCCGGCAGCGGCCCGGGCCCGCCGCGAGCTGGCAGGCGGCGCCGTATAGGCCTCACCTCGGTCAGAAGATCTTGGTTGATGCCTGGTTGGCGCCGGGATATGCCCCGCTGTCATGAGGATGTCACGCGCGCTGGCCGTCGTGCTGGTCGGCTGTGCATCGGCCAACGGCGCCGGCCCGAGCGACGGTCCGATCGGCGCGGGAAATCCCGATGCGCCGGGCCAGCCGTTTCTCGATGCGCCGGCGCGCCCGATCGACGCGTTCCAGTTTCACGACGCGCCGGCGCCGCCGCCGCCCGACGCGTTCGTGTTTCGCGACGCACCGCCGCCGCCCGACGCCTGCGTGGTGATGACGACGCAGCTGCTGCTGAACCCGGTGTTCGACGCGACGCCGGTCGGCACCGACTGGCAGGCGACTCCGATCGATCCGATGTATCCGCTGATCACGAACGGCGCGATCGCGGCGCAGTCGCCGCCGTACTACGCATGGATGGGCGGGCTCGCCGGCTCGGACGAGGGCGAGGAAAGCGTCACCGATCTGCTGTACCAGGACGTGACGGTGCCGGCGAACACGACACAGCTCGTGCTCACCGGCTACTACGCGGTCGGCACCGACGAGACCACGACGACGACCGTCTACGATACCGGCACGTTCGAGCTGACGCAGACCGACGGCACGCCGATCGAGGGCGTGCTGGCGCTGTCGAACCTGTCGGCGACCTCCGGCTGGGTCGCGTTCTCGCACCCGGTCACCGCGAACCTCTCGGGTCAGACCGTACGCGTGTTCATGACGACCACGAACGACATCGTCAACGAGACCGGCTTCCTGTTCGACACGCTCGCGCTCAAGGCGACTCACTGCGACTGAGGCGCGGCCGAGCCGGTGAGGCTCGGCGGCAGCGGCGGCAGCTCGCTGAGCGCGGGCAGCAGCGCGATCTCGATGCGGCGGTTCTTCTGCCGGCCCGCGGGCGTCGCGTTGCTCTCGATCGGATCGTGCTCGCCTTCGCCGGCCGGGATGAGGTTCTCCGGCTTCATGCCGGCGGTCGTCATCACGCGCGTGACCGTCAGCGCGCGCTCGGTCGACAGCTGCCAGTTGTCGGTCGGGATGCAGCCGGCGGCCGGAGCCGCCGAGCCCGAGCCGGCACCGGCCTTCGGCTTCACGAAGTCCTGATTGTCGGTGTGGCCGACGATCAGGAACCGGCGGTCGGGAAACTTCTTGAGCACCGCCGCGACCTCGACGACCGCGTACTCGCCGGCCTTCGACAGCTCGGCCGAGCCGGTCGGGAACAGCACCTCCGACGGCAGCGACACGACGAGCTCGCCGTGGCGCGCGACGACGGTGAGCGTGCCCGTGCTGATCATCTTCGCGAACTGCGCGCGGATGTCCTCGATCGCGGCCATGCGCTTGTCGGCCTCGGCCTTCTGCGCGCGCAGCGCGACCAGCTCGGCCGACGACGCGGACAGGTTCTTCGTGCCCTCCGCCAGCTTCACGGTCGCGTCGCCGAGCGCCTTCTTGCAGACATCGAGATCCTTCGCGGACTGCGCCGTGCCGTCGAGCAGCGTCTTGCACGCGGCCGCGCGGCCGTCGGCCTCGAGCACTTTCTGATCGTTGCCGTTCGCGCGCTCGCGATAGCCGTAGCCGAGGTAGCCGATGTAACCGGCGGCGCCGGTGATCGCGATCGCGTACAGCCACAGCCGCCACGGAAACCGCCGGCCGCCCGGCGTCTTCGACGGACCCTTGACGGTGACGCCGGTGTCGACTCGATTGGCCATGCCCAGACGTTACCGCGCGTCGGCTCACGCCGCGAGCGGCCAGGCGAGGCGGCGCAGATCGGGCGCGACCGCGGCAAATCCGGCGCGCAGCCGCGCCGCGGTCGGTCGGCGACGTACATCCCGTGCGAGCGCCGCGCGCAGGAGCTCGGCGAGCGGCGCGCAACCGCGCGTGCGCTCGAGCCGCGCGAGCACGTCGGCGGCCGGCTGCTTGGAGAAGTGCTGGTCGAGCACGGCCTTGATCGTGTCGCCGCGGATCAGGACGGTGTTGGTCAGCACCTCGAACGCGACGCACGCGGCGGCGTAGACGTCGGCGCCGAACGGCTCGACGCCGTCGACGTTCTCCGCCCACACCTCGGCGGCGCCGTAATGCGCGCTGCCGCAGCCGGTGCGGATGCGGCGACCGGCGAGCCCGAAGTCGACGAGCACCGCGTCGCCGTTGCCGTCGCGCAGCACGATGTTCGCCGGCTTGACGTCGAGATGCGCGATGTGAACGTCGTGCATCGCGACGAGCCCGGCGAGCAAGCCATCCACGATCGCGAGCGCGCGCTCCATCGACACTCCGCGGCGCTCCGCGTCGCTGCGCGCTCCGGCCGAGCCGGAGCTTTCGATCGACAGCGCTGCGCCTTCGAGCGTGCGCTCGAGGTTGAGGCCGCGCACGAACTCCATGACGAGGATCGGCTTGGGCTGCGCGCTCGCGTCGAACGTGATGAAGCGGGCGATGTTGGGATGGCTGGGCAGGGCGAGCAGCGCGCCGGCTTCCTCGCGGAACAGGCGCTCGAACTCCTGCTCCGAGATCGTGCGCGCGATGTCGCCGGTGAAGTCCGGAACCTTCACGGCGACGAGCTCGCGCTCGGCGACGCGTGGCCGCGTGCGCTCGTCGGAGCGCACCGCGAGCAGCACCGAGCCGCCGGCGCCGCGACCGATCGGACGCACGACGTAGAAGCTGCCGAGCAAGCGCGACAGCGGCACCCAGCCCGGCAGCAGTGCCTCGATCGGCTGGGTCTGAGCCTCGGGCGCGGCGCGCGGCCGGCGCGACAGCCACAGCAGCACGCGCTCGACCGCGCCGGCAAGCGCGGGCGGCAGGCCCGCACGCGCGCGATCGATCGCGATCGCGATCGCCTCGTCGTTCGCGCCGGCCGCTGCACGCGTCGCAGCCTCGAGCTCGTCGCTCGCGTCGTCGGCGGGCAGGCCGAGCCGCGTGCGCGCGGCGTAGACGCGGCGCGCGAGCGCGCCGAGCTCGGTCGCGGCGGTGTCGAGCGCACCGGCCGGAAGGCCGTCGCGGCTGGTCGCGGCGGCGATGCGTGCGAGCTGGCCCCCGAGTCGCGCGAGCGCGAGTCGCACGCTCTCGACGCGCGGCGATTGCTCGGGAGGCAGGGCGTCGGCGAGCTCGGCGAAGCGCTGCGCGACGGCGCGCACGGCGTCGCCGTCGTCGGGGTCGGCGGCGGCCCACGTCGCCTGGTGCAGGCGCGCGTACGCGTCGAACACGCTTTCGACCTCGGGCACCATCGTCGCCTCGCGCACGATCGCGAAATCCTCGTCGGGAAACGCGGTCGTCCAGGCGAGCAAGAGGTCGGTGAGCTCGGCGTGGCCGTCGCGCAGGAGCGCGTCGCCGGCGCGGGTCATCGCGGCCCACACCGCGCGGCGCAGCGGCGATTGATCGAGCTGTGCGCGCGCCATCAGCTGGCGCACGGCGGCGAGCCGCGGGCCGAGATCCGCTTCGCCGCTCGCGCGCACGCCGTCGAGCAAACGGACGAGCGCGCGCAGCCGGGCGACACGCAGCCCGCCGTGCAAGACCGCGCCGCGCTCCGGCCTGGCCTCGCGCGCGAGCAGCGCGGCTTCGATGGCGCCGAGCGCCTTGCCGAACTGCGTGCGCGCCGGATCGGTGTCGGGCGCGAGCGCGAGCACCGCGGTGAGTGCGTTGTCGGCGAGCAGCTCGCGATCGAGCTCGCGCAGGAGGCGCATCGAGTGGCGGCGATCGATCGGATCCTCGTCGGTCGCGCGCTCGAGCCAGTCCGCGCACGCGGTGATCTCGTCGACCGCGACGCGCGCCTCGCGCAGCGCGGCGGTGACATCGCCGACATCGAGCGCGTCGCGCGCGGCCGCGATCGGCACGCCGACGCCGTCGGCGCGTGCGCCCGAGCCGAGCTCGGCCTCGAGCGCGTGGAGCAGCGCCCACCGGCCGTCGTCGCCGGTGTCGGGATCGCCGCTCATCTGCCCGCGCGTCCACGCGAGCGCGCTCGCGGCGGCGCGCGGCAACAGCGGCGCGGCCTCTTCGCGGCGCAGATCGACGAGCGCCTCGGCCGCCTCGAGCGGCGCGCGCGCGACGAGCTGGGTCGCGAGCTCGTCGGCGGCGTCGGGCGAGACCGTCGCGAGCCCGGCGAGGCCGAGGATCGTGCCGCGCGCGACGCCGGGCTCCTTCGCGGCGCGCTCGACGAGCAAC
Organism: Kofleriaceae bacterium; assembly: GCA_035500135.1. Taxonomy (GTDB): domain Bacteria; phylum Myxococcota_A; class Polyangia; order Haliangiales; family Haliangiaceae; genus JABFXX01. Next base: position 23,273 of record DATJXL010000185.1, on the reverse strand, counting down.
GGCGCCCACCGCTGCGCCGCGCCGCCGCGCTCCAGCGCCGCCGCCGCCGACGCCGACGCGCGGCGCAGCTGCGTGTTCGAGCCGCTCGGACGCAGCTCGCGATCGATGTCGTCGGCGAGCTCGGAGTCGACGTGCGCGAGCAGGCCGCGCGCGATGCCGGCGAACCGCCACACGAGCGCCTCGCGATCGCCGAGCAGGCGGGCGAGCGCGCTGCGCGTCGCCTCGCGCGCGAGCACCTGCACGCCGCCGCGGTCGCCGCCGTCGAGCCGGCGCAGCGCCTCGCGCGCGCCGTGCGCCAGCAAGCGGGCCGCCAGCCGCCGGCCGGGCAGGGAGCCGGTCGCCGGCGCGATCGCCCAGCTCTGCGCCAGCTGCGGCTGCGCGAGCAAACCGATCGCGAGCTCGCCGATCGAGCCGGGCGCGGTGAGCGGCGCCGACAGCACGACCTCGAGGCGCGCGCGCAGGCCTTCGTTCGCGACCACCTTCGGCGAGCTGCGCGCGAGCGCCACGATCAGGCGCACGAACGTGTCGCGGTCGGCGTCGCGCAGGCGGGTCAGCACGCGGCGGCCGAGCTCGCGGCGCTCGGCGCCGGGCGGGAGCGCCTGCGCGAGCTCGAACAGCGGGATCGCGGCCGCCGCCGGCGACAGCCAGTCGAGCTCGCCGAGCACGCCGTCGCCGAGCGCGGTGCGGACCGCGAGCAGCAGCTGGTCGGGCGGAATGCCCTCGAGCGGCGCCGGCTCGCGCTCCGCGAGCTGCGCGATCACCGCGAGGCCCTGCCGCGCGACCCGAACGCGCTCGCCGGGATCCTCGAGCCGATGCAACTCCCCGAACGCGGTCAGATGTGACCGACCACTGCCCATCGCGACGATCTTAGAACGTTGTGCGCGAAATGTGCAGTTCCGCTGCGAGGAGCTGCGAGCGGAATCGGCGTGACAGCCCGCCGCGTCGGGCCGAAGCTTCGACCGCCATGAAGAGGGTCTTGGTAGCCGCGATCGCGTGCGCGAGCGCGTGTGCGTTTCAAGGCGGAGCCGCCACGACCGGAACGGGGAGCGGATCGGGCTCGGGCGCTGGATCGGGGTCGGGATCGGGATCGGCGACCGACAGCGACGGCGATGGCGTGCCCGATAACCTCGACAACTGCCCGACCGTGCCGAACCCGGACCAGCACGATCACGACGGCGACGGCCGCGGCGATGCCTGCGATGTCTGCCCGCATGTCATCGACACCGGCGCCGATCTCGATGGCGACGGCGTGGGCGATGCATGCGATCCGCGCCCGACCGAGGCCGGCGATCGCATCGCGTTCTTCGAGGGATTCTACGGGCCGGTCGCGTGGACGCCGGTGATCGGCGGCGCCGACTGGCAGTTCGCGAGCGGCTACGCGACCGAGGCCGACACCTCGGCGATCTACCAGCTCGTGCGGCCGGAGATGCCCGCGCCGAACAACGTGTTCGTCGACGTGCGGCTGCGCGTCAACGCGCTCGGCAGCGCGAGCGCGGCGCGGCGATCGGCCGGCATCGTGCTCGGCTACAACGCGCCCGACGACTACTACTATTGCGGGATCGCCGCGACCGGCGGCGCCGCCGAGATCGACGCCGGCAAGGTGTGGAGCGACGGCGACACCAACGGCAGCTTCGACTACGACACCGCGACGTTCGACGCGGCGATGCAAGGCGACTGGCTCGTGCTACAGGCGCGCACGTCGCAGCCGCCCGACGGCGACACCTCGCTCGATTGCCTCGGCGGCCGCGGCCAGACCGTCGGCGACGCGCAGTACGACGCGCAGGCCGAGGCCGGCGGCGAGATCGGGATTCGCACGAACTCGGCGGCTGCGAGCTTCGATTACGTGTTCGTCGTCGAGGTACCGCCGCCCACCGAGTAGCGGCGGCACGCTGCATGCTCCACCGAGAGGCATGCAGGTCCACAAAGCCTCCCGAAGCCGGCGCGCGCGCCGTCCGCGACGGCACATGCGGCTCGGCGAGCTGTTCCCGCACCCGTCGTCGATCGTGGACGTCGATCCGAGCGAGATGCTGATCGAAGGGCCCGACAACGACGAGGACGACGAGCCGGCGGCGGTTCCGCTGACCGAGCCGACGTCGGAAGACGTCGCGGCGAGCGTCGTGCGCGACACCGGCGAGCTCTACGGCGTGCACGTGCCGCCGGCTGCCGACACCGAGCTCGCGCCCGAGGACTCCGCCACCGCCGGCGATCCCGCGCTCGGCGAGACCTGGACCGAGGAGCTGCGCGCGAAGTCCTCCGAGAGCGGCGCGGTGCCGGAGCACGAGATCGACGTCATCGACGAGACCGACGACGCGCATCCGCATCACGCGACCGAATCGGGCGACCGGCCGGTGGCGGACAAGGGATCGGGTGGGATCGGCGGGCTGTGACGATCTGCCTCTGCTACGTTCGCCGCGATGAAGCTCCACGTCGTCGATCGCCCCGAGGCCCGTGGCACCGTCGTCCTGATGCACGGCTTCGGCGCGCCCGGAGATGACCTCGTGCCGCTCGCGCGCGTGCTCGACGTGCCGATGCGGTTCGTGTTTCCCGAGGCGCCGATCGCGCTCGGCGGCCCGTATGGCGGAGGCCGGGCCTGGTGGCCGCTCGATCTCGTCCGGCTCGAGGCCGAGCTGCGCGCCGGCACGCTGCGCGATCGCCGCGCCGAGGTGCCCGAGGGGCTCGCCGAGGCGCGCGCGCAAGTCACGCACATGCTCGACGAGCTCGCCACGCGCTTTCCCGGCAAGCTCGTGCTCGGCGGGTTCTCGCAGGGCGCGATGCTCGCGCTCGACGTCGCACTTCACCGCGAGCCGCCGCCTGCTGCGGTCGTGTTGCTGTCCGGCACGCTGCTCGCCGAGTCGGAGTGGCAGCCGCGGTTCGAGCGCCTGCGCGGCGTGCCGGTGTTCCAGTCGCATGGCCGCCACGATCCGCTGCTGCCGTTCTCGATCGCGGAGCTGCTGCGCGATCAGCTGCGCGCGGCCGGCGCGGCGCTCGACTGGAACGCGTTCGTCGGCGGGCACGAGATCCCGCCGACCGTGCTGGCCGCGCTCCGCGAGCTGCTGGCTAGAATTTCGACGTGATCAGGTCGCAGATGCCCTGGCTCGCCGCATCCGGGCAGCACAGGTCGTAGCCGTTGACCCCGCCGTACTGGACCGTGTGGACGCACACCTTCGAGCCTTGCGACGGGTAGTAATACATCCAGAAGAAGCACATCTCGTCGTTCGCGGACTCGCCGAACGCCACCGCGGCGGTGCCGGTGTTCGTCCACGTGCACGTGAAGTCGAGGCCGCCGCCCTGCGGGATGCTGAACCCCGGATCCGAGGTCGCCGTGATCGGCTCGCTCCACACGAACGGATCGGGCGCGTAGACCGCCGTCATCGGCCCGGTCTGCGCCGGCGCCACGTTGACGGTCACGTCGGTGCCGTAGCGATGCTCGTGGCCGGTGATCGCGAAGATGTGCGACGTGCTGAGATCGATATCCGACGGCACCGTGAAGTACTCGTGCAACGTCGCCATCGCGCCCGGGTTGATCGCCGTGCAGCCGGTGCAGCTGCCGATGTCGGGCGAGCCGGTGAACAGGATGCTCGCCTCGTTCTGGATCGTCGACGGGTCGGCCTCGTAGAACGTGACCATCGCGCTCGCGTCCATCGGCGTCTGGTCGGACGAGTTGATGTAGTGGAGCTCGAGCTTGATCATCTGGTTCGCGGCGAACGTGTACGCGACGCCGTCGGGCAGCGTGATCTCGTCCATCTTCTTCTGCGTGATCGCGATCGGATCGATCATGCCCGTGGTGTTGAGCGCGCCGACGAACGGCTGGCACGCGACCGGCGTCGTCTGCTCGGTCGTGTCCATGTCGTCCTTGTAGACGATCAGGTGGTGCGAGGTCGGGCCCAGGTTGTTGTCCATCTGGTGGACCTTGATCTCGCCGGCGTTGTCGAGCTTCATCCAGATGCACTGGGTGTCCTCGACGCCGGGCTGCACCGTGATCGGGCCCCACATGATCGTGTGCGCGGCGCCCGAGAGCGGCGGCGCGTCGACGTTGGGGTTCGGGTTCGGGTTCGACGACTTGGTGTCCTTGCCGCAGGCGGCAAACACACTCGAAAGCGCGAGCACGAGCACGAGGCGGTGCATGGGACCTCCCTGAATGCGCGCAGCGTACCGATCGTTGCCGCAATTGAACAGTAGTTCTCTCGCGGCCCAGCGCGATGACGCGCCGCGCCGCGATGACTACGGCGTAAGCCGCGTCACCTTGTAGCCGCGCTGGGCGAGCAGATCGAGCACGCTGCGCTTGCCGATGAGGTGCATGGCCCCGACGGCGATGAATCCGCCTCCCTCGGCGTGGAGCTTCTCGATCGCGGGGATCCACGACGCGTTCCGGTCGTACAGCATCTCGTTCATCATCTGGTCGTACTCGGCTTCGCTGCGGCCGGCCTTCTTCCACTCGCCGCGCTCCTCGTCGGACAGCGCGACCATCTTCGCGTCGTCGCCGGCGATGTAGGCCGCGAGCAGCGCCTTCTGGTTCTGGTCGTCCTCGTCGAGATCGTCGAGCATCTGCTCGAGTGCGCGGGTGTCCATCCACTTGACGAGCAGCGCGACCTGCTTGGCCGCGGGCTCGAGGTAGACGATCGCCTCGTGGGCGCGCTGCGCACGCGCGAGCAAGACGCCATCCATCGGCGCGGTGCTCGGCATGTTGCGCATCTCCAGCAACGTCGCCGGGATCGTCGGCGGCATGTGATTCATCTGCTGTGCGGCCGCCGAGCCGAGTGCGGTCTCGAGTTTTTGCCAGTACGCGTCGCCGAGATCGTCGTGCAGCGTGCGGTGATCGTGGCGCGACGCCATGTCTTTGCCGAGCGCGGGATCGGAGACGTCGGTCTCCATCGCGAACGTCGGCGCGTGATCGAGCTTCTGCCAGACGAGATCGGGCAGCCGCGATTCGGGATCGACGCCCACGTGGATCGTGCCGAGCGCGTACGACGTGTGGCCGTCCTTCTCGATCGACCACAGAAGCGGTCGCGGCAGCGGATCCTTCGCGCTCGGGGTCTGGGCCCACGGATCGGGCTGTTTCGCGGCGACCGATGTAGGTGCAGGCGTGGGCGCCAGCGCGTGATCTCGCTGGCATCCGGCCATCGCGATGAGCGCGACGAGCGCGATGGCGTGGCGAGGCGTCATGGGTGACGTTTACCACGCGAACCGTAGGGGTGCTCACAGATCATTGGAACAGGGCAGGCCAGCATGGGCGTTGTGTGGGGTATGCGCCTCGTGGTGGTGATCGTGCTCGCATCGGCGGGGGTCGCGTATGCGGATGACCCCATGGACAAGCGCTGGCCCGCGCTGCCGACCGACCACCTGCCGAAGGTCGAGGACGTGATGCTCGATCGCGCGAACGACTACGGCAACGTCGCCGCCGAGAAGCTCGACTCGCTCACGCACGACGTGATCGGCCTGCACTTCGACGCGCGCGGTCAGCGCGCGCGCATGCGTCTCGGCGGCGGGAACAGGCACTACCTCGAGCTGCGCATCGACAGCGACTGGCTGTTCACCGACGGCAAGGCCAAGGTGAACGCGCGCGTCGAGCTCGCGCTCGCCGGCCACGAGGTCGACTTCAAGCTGCCGGAGATGGATCTCAGCGAAGATTCGTACAAGGGCGAGCAGATGGTCACCGTGAACGTGCCGCTGCTCGAGAAGCGCTTCTAACCGGAAGCGTGCTACGCCACACGCGTGCGCTGGGTCGCCGCGCTCGTGCTTGTCGGCTGCGGTCGCGGAGAGCCCGCAACCGAGGGGCCGCTGCCGGTCGAGAGCGCGATCGCGCACGAGCTGACCGCGCGATTTCACGCGCCGGTGACCGCGCGCTGCACGGTGGTCGCGGGGGTGCCGGTGGCGTGCCGCGCCGCGCTCGACGGCGTGCAGCTCCCGGTCGCGGTCGCGGGCCGCGCGTGGCGGCTGGTCGGGCGGTTCGTCGAGACCGCGCCGATCGCGGCATACGTGCAGGGCGTGCTCGCCGATCTCGGCGTGACGCAACACGCGAGCTGCGGCCCGCGCGTCCAGACGCTGATGCCCGGCGCGCGCGTCGTGTGCACGCTGTCGAGCGGCGGCGCCGCGTTCGTCGACGTCGCGCGCGATGGCTCGCTCGCGCTCGAGCTCGCGCTCGATCGATCGGCGGCCTCGGCGCGCGGCGAAGACACGACCGCCGACCGCGAGCGCGATCTCGAGCGCCGCTCGCGCGAGCTCGATCCATGCTCCGCAACGCTAGGCGTCGGTGCGCGCCCCGGCGAGGCCGGGCCTTGCGGGCACGGAGATGAAAGCGACGAGGCGCAATAGTATGGTGCGCGCCGTGCTCCGCCCGTTCGCAGCCGTGCTCGCGCTAGCCGCGTGTGGTCACGCGCCGGCGCCCGAGCCGGTCGCGCCAGCGCCGCCGCCGGTCGCGCCCGCGCATCGCGCGGTCACGATCTCGATCATCGGCACGAACGATCTGCACGGGGCGCTCGTGCGGCTGCCGATCCTCGCCGGCTACATCGCGAACGTGCGCGCGGCGCGCGCGGCCGACGGCGGCGGCGTGCTGCTGCTCGACGGCGGCGACCTGTTCCAGGGCACGCTCGAGTCGAACCTCGGCGAGGGCGTCGACGTCGTGCGCGCGTACGACGAGCTCGGTTATGCCGCATCCGCGATCGGCAACCACGAGTTCGACTACGGCCCGGTGGGCCCGGCGGTGACCGCGAAGTCGCCCGACGACGATCCGCGCGGCGCGCTCAAGGCGCGCATCGCCGAGGCGAAGTTTCCGTTCCTCGTGACGAACATCGCCGACGATCGCAGCGGGAAGCTCATCGACTGGCCGAACACCGCGCCCGGCAAGATCGTCGAGGTCGCCGGCGTGAAGATCGGCCTGGTCGGCGCGAGCACGCAGGACACGCCGACGACGACGATGCCCGCGAACTTCGTCGGGCTCCACATGCTGCCGACCGCCGACGCGATCGCGGCCGAGGCGCGCGCGCTGCGCACCGCCGGGGCGCAGGTCATCGTCGTCGTCGCCCACGCCGGCAGCGATTGCCGGGACACCACGAACCCCGACGACACGTCGTCGTGCGAGCGCACCGCCGAGCTGTTTCGCGTCGTCGACGCGTTGCCGCGCGGCCTCGTCGACGTGTGGGTCGGCGGTCACACCCACGCGCTGGTCGCGCATCGCGTCGACGGCGTCGCGGCGATCGAGTCGCTGTCGTCGGGGCGCGCGTTCGGCCGCGTCGACCTGCACGTCGCCGACGGCCGCCTCGGGCAGGTCGACATCCACCGGCCGCAGCTGTTGTGCGCGCTCGACGGCCACGGCAACGCGGTGCCGGTCTCGGAGTGCAAGCCGCCGGTCTACGAAGGCAAGCCGGTGATCGCCGACGCGCACGTCGAGCAGATCGTCGTCGACGCGCTCGCGAAGGCGGGCGAGCGCCGCGCCGAGAAGCTCGGCGTCACGCTCTCGCGCGCGGTCACGAAGGAGTATCGCGTGGAATCCGCCGAAGGCGATCTCGTCACCGATCTCATGCTCGCGGCGCGTCCCGACGCCGACGTCGCGCTTACCAACGGCGGCGGCCTGCGCGCCGATCTGCCCGCCGGCGAGCTCACCTACGGCGCGCTGTTCGAGGCGATGCCGTTCGACAACCGGTTCGCGCTCGTCACCGTCACCGGCAAGCAGCTCGCGACCATGGTCGAGGCCAATCTGCAGCGCGACGGCGGCATCCTGTCGTGGTCGGGGCTCGCCGCGAAGGCGACGTGCGCGGGCGGCAAGCTCGCGGTCGCGATCGCGGTGCGCGGCAAGCCGCTGCATGCCGAGCAGACGTACACGATCGCGACGAGCGACTTTCTCGCGTCGGGCGGCGACGGGCTGTTCGCGCGCGCCGGGCTCCCCGACAGCGCGGTGCACGCGACCGACGCGATCATCCGCGAGGCGGTCGCCGACGTGCTGCGCGCGCGCAAGGGCTCGATCGATCCGGCGCAGCTCGGCAAGCGGCTCGACTATCCCGGCAAGCGGCCGGTCACCTGCGAGGCAAAGCCATGACCGACTGGACCCCGACATCGTGGCAATCGCGGCCGGCGGCGCAGCAGGCGAGCTACAGCGACGACGCCGCGCTGCGCCGCGTGCTCGACGAGATGAGCCGGCTGCCGCCGCTCGTCACGTCGTGGGAGGTCGAGGAGCTGCGCGGCCAGCTCGCGCGCGCCGCGCATGGCGACGCGTTCGTGCTGCAAGGTGGTGACTGCGCCGAGAGCTTCGACGACTGCCGCAGCGATCCGATCGCCGCGAAGCTCAAGATCCTGCTCCAGATGAGCCTCGTGCTCGTCCACGGCACGAAGAAGTCGGTCGTGCGCATCGGCCGCATCGCCGGGCAGTACGCGAAGCCGCGCTCGGCCGACTCCGAGACGCGCGGCGGCGTCACGCTGCCCGCGTATCGCGGCGACATCATCAACCGCGACGCGTTCACCGCCGAGGATCGCGCGCCCGATCCCGTCCTCATGTTGCGCGCGTACGAGCGCGCCGCGCTCACGCTCAACTTCATCCGCGCGCTCGTCGACGGCGGCTTCGCCGATCTGCACCACCCCGAGTACTGGGACGTGTCATTCGCGAAGGGCTCGCCGAACGCGGCGCAGTACGAGCGCATCGTCGAATCGATCCGCGAATCGCTCGACTTCGTGTCGGCGATCACGGGCGTCGAGGCCGAGGTGTTGCGCCGCGTCGACATCTACACGAGCCACGAGGCGCTAGCGCTGCACTACGAGCAGGCGGCGACGCGCCGCGTGCCGCGCCGCACCGGCTACTACAACCTGTCGACGCACTTTCCGTGGATCGGCATGCGCACGGCGCAGCTCGACGGCGCGCACGTCGAGTTCCATCGCGGCATCCGCAACCCGCTCGGCATCAAGATCGGGCCGGCGATGACCGCGGACTGGCTGCTCGCGCTGCTCGACGTGCTCGATCCCGACCGCGAGCCCGGCCGGATCACGCTGATCCATCGCATGGGCGCCGATCAGGTGCGCGTGAAGCTGCCGCCGCTGGTCGAGGCCGTGCGCGGTGCCGGCCGCACGCCGCTGTGGGTGTGCGATCCGATGCACGGCAACACCGAGACCTTGCCGCAGGGGATCAAGACGCGGCGCTTCGACAAGATCGTCGACGAGCTCGAGCAGAGCTTCGCGCTGCACACCGAGCTCGGCTCGCGCCTGGGCGGCGTGCACGTCGAGCTCACCGGCGAGGACGTCACCGAGTGCATCGGCGGCGCGCGCGGCCTGTCGGAGACCGACCTGGAGCGCGCGTACAAGAGCCGCGTCGATCCGCGCCTCAACTACGAGCAAGCGCTCGAGATGGCGATGCGGATCGCGCGTCACCTGCGCGGCGGGCGCTAGCGATGGCGATCGGTTTCGCCGGCAAGCGCGGCATCGGCTGGGTGCTCGTCGCGGGGTGGCTGATCCCCGCGATCATGTGCGGCGCGTACTTGATCCTGATGTCGACGAGCGACACCGACACGTCGGGCAAGATCTGGGAAGGCATCGGGCTCGCGTTCGTGCTGTGCCTGTGGTTCCTGTTCCGCACGCTCACGCGCCACGCCGCGATGGCGCGCGCGGTCGCGGTCGGCGATGCGACGCGCGTGCTCGAGCTCGCCGATCGGCAGTCCGCGAAGATGCGTTCGCTGTATCGCGCGCTCGCGTTCCAGATCCGCGGCGCATGGCCGCAGGCGCTCGAAGAGCTCGATCGAAGAGATCCGCCCGCGAGCAAGCGCGTGCTCGCGGCGACCGTACGCGTCGCCGCGCTCGTCGAGACCGGCCGTGCCGCCGACGCGCGCGCGGTGTTCGATCGCGATCTCGCGCGCCGCTCGCCGACCGCCGACATCGCGACGGCGTCGCTCGTGCGGCTCGCCGAGGCGCGAGTGCGCTGGGCCGAGGGCGATCTCGGCGGCGCCGACAAGCTGCTCGCACGCCTCGTCGACGACGTGCGAGCCGGCGAGAACGTGCGCGCGATCGCTCACGGCTATGCCGCGCGCATCGCCGACTCGCGCGGCGACGCGGCCGCCGCGGCCAAGCACCGCGCCCGCGCGGCCGAGCTCGCCCCGCGTAGCGCGGTCGCGTAGCGAGCCGCTGCCGGTGCCGCGAGCCGGTGCCGCGAGCCGCTGCCGGTGCCGCGAGCCGCTGCCGCGTGCCGCGAGCCGCTGCCGGTGCCGCGTACCGCGAGCCGGTGCCGCGAGCCGCTGCCGTGGCCGTAGCCGTCGCCGTCGCCGTCGCCGCTGGCTAGAACGACCGCGTCAGCGCGAAGCCGACCTGGCTCGGCGTCACGATCGGCGCGAACACCGTCTGATCGACGCGCTCCTTCTGGGGCGCCGTGTAGTAGATGAAGGCCGCCGCCGCCATCGCAGCGAGCCCGCCTCCGACCAGCGCCGTGCCCCAGTAGCGCGCGAGCGAGGCGTCGTTGTTGGCGTCGATCCGCTCGGTCATGTTGCCGGTCTTCTGATAGTTGTCCCTGTGGTTGTGGTACTGGCTGTACGCGTAGACCGCGACGCCGGCTCCGGCGACGAGCGCGACGGAACCCCCGATCCCGATCTCGATCCCCAGCCGCCGGCGTGGCTGACCGCGATCGACGATGATCGCGTTGTCGCCGGCGACGAACGAGAGCGCGAGCGTCTGGCCGCCGCGCCCGGTCACGTCGAACTCCTGGCGGATGTTCTTCATGCCGACCGCAGCCGCGCCCAGCACGTGATGGCCGGGATCGACCTCGACGGCGTGGAAGTCGTCGGGCTTGATGATCTCGCCGTCGATCTTGACGAGCGCGCCGGGTGCGTCGTGCGCGAGCACGATGACGACGGTCGCGACCTCGTTCGCGAGCTTCGCGGCGTGCTCCTTGGCGGCCTTCTCGTGATCGGGCAGCGGCGGATCGACCTCGGTCGCGCGATGCTCGGCCTTGCGGAACCAGTACAGCGCGGTCTTGAACTTGCCGAGCTCCTCGTTGCAGAGGCCGAGGTTCAGCATCGTGCCGGGCGCGAGCGGATCGAGTGCGATGGCCTCGTCGAACTTCTTGCAGGCACCTGCCGGGTCGTGCGCGGTGAGCAGCGCGCGGCCCTCCTCGAACAGCTTCGCGGCGCGCTGCTGATCGCCGGACGGCGGCGGCGCATCGGCGAACGCCGGCGCGGCGAACGCGAGCGCGGCCGTGACCGCGAGCGCGCGCATCAAAAATGGCCCACGGCCGCGAGCCCCATCTGCTCGGGATTGACGGTCGGTACGAACGCGAGCTTGTCGTCGTGACGGCCGAAGAACCACAGATAGGCGCCGACGCTCGCGACCACGAGCCCGCCGATGCCGACCGCGGTGCCGACGTTGCCGAGCGTCTGCGCGCTCTCGACCGCAGGCTGGCCGGTCTGGTCGCACAGGCCCTTCATGCAATGTCCCATGTCGAACTGCTGGTTGTAATCGTGCCAGGCAATGACACCGAGCACGACGCCGGTGACGACGAGCGCGCCGCCCGAGATCGTGACGATCTTGCCGAACGTGTGCCGCCCGCTCTTCACCGTCACCGGCAGCGCGAGCGCGGGGATCGCGATCGCCTTGTGCTCGCCCTTCGCGACCGAGACCTTGGTCTCGTACGCGACGCGGCCCGGCCGCGAGACCTCGATCGACACCTGGCCTTCATCGACGAGCACGTCGCCCACCTGGCCGATCGGGACGACCTCGTCGCCGACGACGATCTTGGTGTCTTCGGTCGGCGGCTCGGCAAAACCGAGCCCGAGGTGCGCCACGTTCTCCTCGACCTGCGCGAGGTGCTCCTCGGCGGCCTTGAGCTGCTCGGGGAGGTTCTGCTCGCGCGCGCGGTTGCGTGCATCGGTGAACAGCTTGTACGCCGACGCGTACTTCTGCGCGTTCTGATCGCACAGCGCCACGTTGAGGATGATGCCGATCGCGTTCGCGTTCAGCCTCAGCGCCTGCTGATACTTCCCACACGCCTCGAGTGTCTTGCCGTCCTTCTCGAGCGTCTTGCCTTGCTGGAACAACACGTCCGCCTGATCGTCGTTCGGCCCGGCGTAGACCACACCCGCAGCGAGCAACAAGACGACCCCGATCGTCTGTCTCATGCCGAAATCATATCAAGATCAGCGAGGCTTCGTGCACTCGGTGCCGTGAATGTCGGCGAACGGGTCGCACGTGGGCGGCGCGGGCGTCGGCTTGCCGTCCTTCGCGTCCTTGCCGTCCTTCGCGTCGTGCGTGACCGTGGTCTTGGCCGTCGACGGCGGGTGCGGTGGCTTGGCCGTGCCGGCCGCGGTCGACGAATGGTGCACCGCCGACCTCGTGGTGGTCGTGGTCGCCGTGGTAGCCGCCTTCATGCTGTCGTCGAACGTCGCGGTCGGCGCGGGCGGCGGCGGCGGCGGCGTGGCCGCCGTGGCGGTCGGCGGCGTCGCGGCGGCCTTCGGCGGGGCAGCGATCGGCGGAGGCGCTACGACCGGCGGCGGAGCCAGAACCGTCGTGGTGTCATCGTCGTCGCCGCCGGCTTGCGAAACGTATACGGCCGTGGCGGCGGCGCCCGCGAGCACGACCGCGCCGAGTGCATACAGCGGCCAGCGTCGGCGCCCGGTCGCGGGCTTTGCGACCGGCGCCGATCCATCCTGGGTCTGCGCGAACCTGCCGGGGATCACCTCGGATGGCCGATACGGCTGCACGCCGACCTCGGAACGCGCCTGCCACGCGCTGCCGGCGGGCTCGGACCCCGCGCCCCATTGCGGCGGCGGCGTCATGATGCGCACGCCGCTCGCGTCCTGCACCGGGATGCGCGGCGAGCTCTTCAGGTCGTCGAAGCCGGCCTGGCTGCGCCGCATCACGCGGCTCATCCGCTCGACGAGCACCGCGGCCTGTTGCGGATCTTGCGTGAACGGCGCGAGGTCGCGCGCGAGGTCCGCGGCCGTCGCGTAGCGCTGCTCGGGCGACTTCTGCAGGCAGCGCAGGATCACCGGTTGCAGCTGCGGCGGTGCGTTCACCATCGGCGCCGGTGGATCGACCGCGACCTTCACGCACATCTCCGAGAAGCTCTCGGCTTCGAACGGGCGCCGGCCCTCGACTGCTTCGTACAGGACGGTGCCGAGCGACCAGATGTCCGTGCGCAGATCGACCAGGCGCGCCGACCGCATCTGCTCGGGAGACATGTACGAAGGCGTGCCGAGCAGCGACTGCGTTTGCGTCAGCTGCATGTCCGTGCCCATCGGCGACTTCGAGATGCCGAAATCGAGCACCTTGACGAGCGCGCTGCCGTCGGGCCGCCACGTCACGAACAGGTTCGTCGGCTTGACGTCGCGGTGGACGATGCCCTTCGCGTGCGCTTCGACGAGCGCCTCGCACGTCTGGAGCACGAGCTCGGTCGCCCACGGCACGGGCAAGACGCCGCGCTGCTCGAGGACCTGGCCGAGGTCGTAGCCCTCGAGGAACTCCATCTCCATGTACGGCACGCCGTTCTCGAACGTGCCGACGTCGTGCACCTTCGCGACGTACTCGCTCTTGAGCTGCACCGCGGCCTTCGCTTCGCGCTCGAAGCGCTGCACCGCATCGCGATCCATCAGCACGTCCTGGCGCAGCATCTTGATCGCGACGCGCTGGTTGAGCGCGAGGTGCGTGCACTCCGCGACCACGCCCATCCCGCCGTGGCCCAAGATGGAATCCACTCGGTACTTGCCGAGGAACACCTGGCCGACGGTCACCCCGATATCGGCTGGCTTAACACTCTGCGCCACGAGACCGAAATCGTAGCGTGCCGCGGCGATAGGCTCAAGAACGACCGGTGTAGGCGTTCGCCTACGTCAGTGCTGGATCTGATGAATCTTGAGCACGTTCGTCTGCACGCCAGATCCCACCGGAACGGCCATCGTGACGAGCACGTTCTCGCCGGGAAGTGCAAGGTTGCGCTCGATCAGCGTAGCTTCCACGCGATCGACGAGCTCTTCGGTGGTCGCCGACGGGCCGATCATGACCGGCGTTACACCCCAGAACAGCGCGAGCCGGCGAAATGTCACCTCGTCGGTCGTGAGGCAGACGATGTTGGCCTCGGGGCGATACTCGCTGACCAGGCGCGCCGCGCCGCCCGATTCCGAGACCGCGACGATCGTGCGCAGCCGCATCGCGCGCGCGGCGATCACCGCGGCGTGCGCGATCGCGTTCGCGGACACCGCGAGCTGGATGTCGGGCACCTCGGTGTTCGCACGGTAGTACGCGCTGCGCTCGATCTCGTCGATGATGCGCGCCATCGTGCGCACCGCTTCGATCGGATGCGCGCCGCTCGCGGTCTCGCCCGACAACATGAGCGCGTCGGTCGAGTCGAGCACCGCGTTCGCGACGTCGCTCGCTTCGGCGCGCGTCGGGCGCGGCTGCGCGATCATCGACTCGAGCATCTGGGTCGCGGTGATCACGATCTTCCCGCGCTTGTTCGTCTCCTCGATGATCCGCTTCTGCCACAGCGGCACCTTCTCCGGCCCGAGCTCGACGCCGAGATCGCCGCGCGCGACCATCACACCGTCCGCGGCTTCGATGATGTCGCCGAGCCGCTCGAGGGCCTGCGGCTTCTCGATCTTCGCGATCACCGGGATCGACACCTGGTCGACCGTGAGCAGGCGCTTGGCCTCGAGCACGTCTTCGGGGCGGCGCACGAACGACAGCGCGACGTAGTCGACGCCGTGGCGAAGCGCGAACCCGATGTCGATCCGATCCTTCTCCGACAGCGCGGGCGCCGACACCTCGACGCCGGGCAGGTTGATGCCCTTGTTGTTCTTGAGCACGCCGCCGGTGATCACGATCGTCTTGACCTCGCGATCGCGCACCTCGCTGACCGCGAGCGCGAGGTATCCGTCGTCGAGCAGGATCTGGTCGCCGGTTTTCACGTCCAGCGGCAACTGTGCATAGGTCGTACACACCCGATGCTGGTCGCCGACCACGGACTGATCGGTCGTGATCGTGAACTCGGATCCCGGTTTGAGCTCGATCTGCCCCGCGGCGAAGCGCCCGACGCGGATCTTCGGCCCTTGCAGATCGAGCAGCGCGGCGACGGCTTTGCCTCGACGTTCCGCTTCGGCGCGGACGATCTGCAACATCTTGGCGTGGTCTTCGTGACTGCCGTGCGAAAAATTCAGACGCGCGACGCTCATGCCGGCGTCGATCAACTCGCCGATGCGCTCGGGTGTCGAAGACGCGGGACCGAGTGTGCACACGATCTTTGCACGGGGCATTACGGCGCTGCAGTAGACGCCGCAAACGTCTTGCTGACAACCGCGCGCCCCGGTTATTAACCCGGCCGATGCGTTGCCTGACCATCACGGGTGTGACGGGTGTGGTCTGCTTGCTCGCAGCCTGCACCGTCGATCAACCTCAGCCGGATCTGATCGGTCAGGACATTCGCCTGACCATCATCCACACCGCGGACATCCACTCGCGGTTGTTCCCGTATCACTACGTCCCGAACAAGTTCGACACCGACTACGGCCTGTACCCGAACTACGCGCCGTTCGGCGGGATCGCGCGCATCGCGACGCTCGTCCACCGGATCCGCGACACCACCGATCGCTCGCTGTGGCTCGACTCCGGCGACGCGTGGGAAGGCGCCGCGGTGTTCAACGAGTTCAAGGGCGAGCCGGAGATCCGCACGCTCGATCTCGCGGGCATGGAAGGCGAGGTGATCGGCAACCACGAGTTCGATCTCGGCAGCCAGCAGCTGTTCTCCGAGCTCGATCAGTGGTCGAACTTCCCGCACCTCGTCGCGAACTACCTGTTCGACGACTCGACGAATCCGCAGCAGCGCTCGCTGAAGGACATCGTCAAGCCGTACGAGATCTACGACGTCCAGGGCGTGCGCATCGCCGTCATCGGGATGGGCAATCAGGACACGTTGATCGGCAGCTTCTACGGCGGCAACTCGCTCGGGTTCCGGCCGATCGACAACCTCGAGGTTCTCACGCAGTGGGTCGGCTTCCTGCGCCCGCAGGTCGATCTGATCATCGTGGCCAGCCACCTCGGCCTCGACAACGACGAGGGCCTGTCGTCGTCGGAAGTCGAGGATCCGAACGCGTCGCTCGCGATCGAAGGCGTCGATCTCATCCTCGGCGGTCACCTCCACATCGTGACGAACCCGCCGAAGCTGCTGCCGAACGGCGACCAGGCGGTGTACTGCCAGACCCACGATTGCTCGACCGTGCTGGTGCACTCGGGCGCGTTCGCGAAGTACGTCGGCCGCATCGATCTCGTCGTCCACATCGGCAAGAACAACAACGATCCCGAGCAGCGTAGCCGCATCGTGTCGTTCGCGTACGACAACGAGCCGGTCGTCACGTATCCGGCGGGCGATCCGAACTTCATCCCGGACGATCCGTCGGTCGCCGGCCTGCTCTGGCCGTACTCGGTCAAGCTCAACCAGGACATCAACCTCGCCGGCGTGTTCGCGTACATCGACGCCGATCCGGGCATCAGCGCCGGCGACATCCTGCGCAACGATCCGTCGGGCGGCGACTCCCAGCTCGGCAACATGGTCGCGCGCTCGATGCAGGAGTTCCAGGGTGTCGAGGCGCAGTTCGCGTTCACGAACTCGCTCGGCATCCGCGACAACTTCTCCGCCGGCGCGCTGTCGAACGAGGAGATGTTCAACGTGTTCCCGTTCGAGAACACGATCGTCGTGATCTATCTCGCCGGCCAGGAAGTGAAGGACACGCTCGACTTCGTCGCGGCCAAGTCGGCGACGCGCGGCTGTCAGACCCAGCTGCAGACTGCCGGCCTGACCTTCGACATGATCTGCCGCGACGATCCGACGTCGACGCACACGTGCGACGAACCGAACCTCGGCACGAACACGTGCCGGTGCAACGTGATCGATCCGAACAACGTCGGCATCCAGTGCGGCCTGGTGGCGGGCGAGACCCAGCCGCAGGCCGACGCCGAGTGCAACCCGACCGATCCCGCGCTCAGCATCAGCGCGGTCAACGACCGCTGCAACCTGCAGACGCACCAGTGCTTCCAGACCGCGTGCGCCGCGAACATCTACATCGGCGACGCGTGCCGCAAGGATCCGACGACCGGCGTGATCAACCCCGCGGGCCCCATCGTCAACACGAGCGGCGCGAACGGCTGCGTGCCGCTCGAGATCAGCGGCCTCTACCGCGCCGCGGTCAACAACTACATCGCGCAGGGCGGCTCCGGCTTCATCGTGCTCAAGAACAACACGTCGCAGCAGGACACCGGCGTGTCGCTGCGCAACGCGCTTACCGTGTTCCTCAACAACCAGTCGAGCACGTGCCCGGCGCGTGCGGCCCAGGGCGGCCAGCAGACGATCTGCAACGCGTCGAACGCGCCCGGCGGCGACGTCTCGAAGTGCATCGTCGACACCTCGAATCCGAAAGCGCCGCTGGTGTTCGACGAGTACGGAAAAATCGGATGCCTGGACGAGTCCGTGGAGCCTCACGACGGGCGGATCAGGCCGGTGTCGCAATGAGGAATTTGCTGATCTGCCTCGCGCTCGCCGCCTGCACCGACCATCGCGCCGCCATCACCGGCACCGCGTCGCTGCAGATCACGCTGGTCACGCCCTCCGATCCGGGCTCGCTGGCGAATCGGCTCGCCGATACGGCGCGCACGGTGTCGGTCACGATCACGGCCTACAACGAACAAGGCGAAGTCGACACGACGTATAACAAGCTGCTGCAAGTGTACGTCTACTACCTCGGCACGCTGTCGCCGTACCTCGGCGGCTCGCCGTTCGCGACCGTGCAGATGGCCAACGGTCAGGGCGCGTTGACGAACGCGATGCTGCCCCCGGTGTTCGGCCCGACGACGTTGTGGTTCGACGACGGCGAGGACACCGACGCGACGTTCGCGACCGGCGTGTCGCCGACGCTGTGGTATCGCGACCCGTTCATCTCCGACATCCAGACACCGATCAGCGAGACGGCAGTCAACGCGCTCACCGACTCGCCGCTCGAGAACAAGAACGTGACGGTCGCGCTGTCGCGCTACGGCGCGCGCGGCGCGCTCGTGATCACGTCGCTGTACTCGTCGGGGTACACGCTCGCCGACGTCCAGTGCGCGGACGCCAACCTGACGCCGCCGTGCACGTCGCAGAACTACGACTACATCGACGTCTACTCGTACAGCGCGCCGCAGGATCAGATCAAACGCTTCCTCAACGAAGGCCAGATCATCCTGGCGAACTCGTTCATCTGCAACACGACGAATCCGTGCGGCTTTGCCGGCGGCATCTCCAACTTCGACGGCCTGATCGAGGTCGGCTTCCCGCAGACGTTCGTCAGCGGACCGGACAACGGAAACGGAATGGGGATCCCGAACAACCTGCCGACCGTGTGCACGGCGTGCGAGCCGGCGCCGGTCGTCGCCGATTTCAGCGGCAATCCGGCGACCGACTGGTTCATCAACCCGATCCAGTTCAAGCGCAACGAGGCCGCCATCATCGAGATCGACAACGCGAAGGTGTGCGACCTCGACAGCGACTACGCGACGTACAACGAGTGGAAGCTCGATCCATCCGGCGTCGGCGGCATGTGCACGGGCAAGAACATCCTCGACATCGTCACCGCCGGCACCGTCGACATCGATCCGTCGACGCTGGTCGGCAAGACCCTCCCGAAGCTCGTCGGAAGCTTGCGCCCGTACATGGAATACAACGTCTGGCTGGTCTATCCGCGTTCGCTGGCTGACATCACGACCAATTAGGAAAGCTCATGCTCATTGCTCGTTTCGTTATCTTCGCGGCCGTGGTGGCCGCTCCTCTGGTCGCGGTGGCGCAGCCGGCCGAACCGCCTGCCGATGGCTCGGGCTCGGGCTCGGGCTCGGGCTCGGGCTCGGCCAGCACCGAGGATCAGGACGCGCGCGTGCGCGAGATCGTGGACCGCGAGCTCGCCAAGATCTTGAACGACCGCGCCGCGAAGGATGCGGCCGACCGCGCCGCGCAAGAGCCGTCCCAGCCCGCCGTCGCGACCGCCAACTCCGAGCCGACCGGCTCGGGCGAGATGGCCGGGCACAGCGGCTTCATGGACACGCGCCTCGCGTTCACGCTCACCAACGAGAACCTGCTCGTGAAGCCGGGCGAGACGATCCCGAGCGTCCCGGGCTGGCGGTTCGGCACGCCGAACTCGCTGGGCGTCTTGTTCTTCGACAACTACGACACGCGTTACTCGGGCTTCGAGACGCTGTCGCACGCGGTCGGCTACCGCGACTTCCACAGCGGCCACTTCGACGCCGAGGCCGGGTTCGTGCTGCGCATCAACGAGCTGTCGGGCTCGAACATCAGCCTGTCGGACGACGGCAGCTACATCGTGCTGTCGAACTGGAAGGATCCGGACCACAAGGATCCGACGCGCCTGTCGCTGACCGTGTTCCCGGTCTCGGCCGACCGCTTCCGCCTCGGCTACAGCTACCGCCTGTCGTGGGGCGGCGACAACGAGTACTCGCGCGCGCAGTCGGCGACGCCGGGCGCGAAGCTGCAGTACGACATGCCGAACGCCTACGTGTTCGCGGGCGCGAAGAGCGCGGTCATCCTCGACACGCGCACGGCCGAGCAGAAGTCCGCGCTCGCCGCGCTGGCCGGCGCCGGCTGGGATCCGACGCCGATGGTCCGCGTCGAGTTCAACGGCGGCTACTTCGACCGCGGCTACAACCAGCTCGTCGACGTCAACGATCAGAAGGTGCAGCTGTTCGGCGGATCGGCGCAGGTCGCGATCCACCAGGGCATGCCGGTGCAGTCGTCGATCGATTACAAGCTCTACAAGTACAACGGCGAGCGCGTGACCGGCCTGTTCGACCCGGTGAAGTACCCGGGCGGGCTGTCGTGGCTCGTGATGAGCGAGTTCACGACGCTCGGGCAGACCCTCAAGGACCCGGAGAAGACCGGCACGACCAAGATCCAGTACGGCAAGGCGGGCGACATCAACGCGCGCGTCATGAAGGACCGCACCCGCCTGCGCTTCGACGCCAGCTATCGCGACCTTGCCTTCATCCTGCACTCGGTGCCGAGCCTGCCGACCTACGAGGACTTCCCGTACAACACGATGAGCTGTCCGAACTGCGGCTACACCGTCCACCCCGACTTCTTCGCGGCGATCGGCGCCGATCAGAACTGGAACGACTTCTTGACGCTCGGTGCGATCTTCGGCATCGAGGAGCCGGCCAGCTTGCAGTCGCCGGCCGCGATCCCGGGCGGCATGACCGGCGTGACCGGCAGCCAGACCGCGGTGATCCAGAACAACAACATCGACACGATCATCACGATCCTGCCGGCCGCCTGCGACGGCAAGCCGTGCACCGTGGCGCCCGAGTACGCGCTCAAGGCCAACGCGATGCTGACGTTTGGCCGCATCTACTCGGCGCTGCTCGAGGTGTTCTACGTCTACAACCCGAACATGACCGAGTACACGCGCACCGCTTCGGACGCGCCGTTCCAGTACGAGTTCGCTCACTTCAACCAGCTTGGTGTGAACGCGACTCTGCAAGCGCGGTTCTGATCGAATCGCGTTCGCGTTCGATCCCGCTGAATTGGATTCCGCGGACGCTCTGCGTTTTTCGCACGGGCCCGCTCTTTACTCCGGAGGGCGACGGTTATCCTCGACCGACCGGTGGTGCTCAAGCGTCTGGCCCCTGTGGTGCTCGCCGTCGGCTGCAAGGGGCCGACGGTCGAGCCCGAGCACCGCACGCCGGCGCCCGAGTCGGCTGCCACCGCGGTCGCGCCGAGCGAGCAGCCATCGAACGAGCCCAAGCAGCTGGGCCAGTTCACGATCACGTTTTACTACGTGATCGGCGAAGAGGAGGTCGCGCCGAAGCTCGACGTTGCGAACGAAAACTCCGGTGATGACAGGGACTTCGCTGCTACGACGGGCGACGACTCGGTCACGCTGTACGAGGCCGACCAGTGCGAGGCGATCGCCCAGGTCTCGCCCGAGTTCGCGACCCAGCTCGCGATCCAGGGCACCGGCAAGCTGCGCGACGGCCGCGTGCTCAACATCTGGGGCCGGTGCGCGTGCGCCCGCACGCCGTGCTTCAAGGTGACCTCCAACCAGTGGGGCAACTCCGGGACCGGCCGGCCGCTCCAGCCATTCCGGACGGTCGCGGTCGATCCCAAGGTCGTTCCGCTCGGGTCGCTTCTATACGTGCCGCTCCTGGAGGGCCGGACGATGCCGGGCCGGGCGCCGTGGGGCGGGTTCGTCCACGACGGCTGCGTGGTCGCGGACGACACCGGCGGCCACATCGATGGCAACCGGCTGGACCTGTTCGTGGCGCGCAAGGGCTACTACCTGGGCCTTTCGGGCAGCCAGTCGAGCCACGCCTGGGCGCGGCACGTGCCGGTCTACGACGGCAGCAAGATCTGCGAGCGCAAGGGCAAGAAGGTCGGCCGCAAGACCGGCGGCGTGTAACTGCTCGCCCGGGCGGTCGTATGCTCCACCATGAAGTGGCTCCCGCTCGTCGCCTTGCTCGGTTGCGCGACTGCAGCCGGCGATACGCGCCCGGATGACGGGCCGGTCGTGATCGAGCTGTTCACCTCGCAAGGGTGCAGCTCGTGCCCGCCGGCGGATGCGCTGCTGTCGAAGCTCGCGCGCGAAGGTGCGCTCGGTGGTCGCAAGCTCGCGCCGCTGTCGTTTCATGTCGATTACTGGAACGACCTCGGCTGGGCGGATCCGTTCTCGACCGGCGCGTGGACCGCGCGTCAGCAGGCCTACGCGCGCGCGCTCGGCGACGGCAGCGTGTACACCCCGGAGCTCGTCGTTGCCGGTGGGGCCGGCGTCGTGGGCTCGCAGGGCGGGCGCGTCGCGCAGGCGATCGCGGATGCACCGCGCCAGCTCGCGGTCACGGCGAGCGCATCGTGGCAGCCGAGGCAGGTCACGGTCAGCGCGACCGCACCCGCCGATGCCGACGTCTGGGTCGCGATCTGGGAGGACGGCACGCACACGAAGGTGGCGCGCGGCGAGAATGCCGGCGAGACGCTGGTGGGCGATCGGGTCGTGCGCAGGCTCGAGCGCGTCGCGACGGCCGGCCGGGCGGGGCAGGTCGCGATCGCGCTCGACGGCGGCTGGCAGCCCGGCGGCGCGGTCGCGTTCGCGCAGCGCGCCGACCGCAAGATCGTGGGCGCGACGCTGCTCGCTAAGTAAGCGAGCCTTCAACTGGCTACTCGAGTTGTCGCAGATTGCGACGCGCGCGCCGCGACCGGTGAGCGTCGGTCGTCGACGAGTCGCGAAAGGCGAGGCGGCCTCTGGTACAAACCGGGCATGACTCGTGCCGTTGCGGTCGTGCTGGCGATGTCGCTGCTCCTCGCCGGGTGTTTCCCTCACAACAAGAAAGCGCGGATGTACGCGCAGCTCGCGGAGGGCGGCTCGATCGCGGCCGGCATCGGCATGGAGTACTTCGTCAGCGGCGATTGCGACACCACGCCGAATCCCGGCATGCCGACGGCGACGTCGTCGTGCCACTCGCACGCTCAGATTCTCGGGGACGTCGGCGTGGCGCTGATCCTGGCCGGGTTGCTCGGCTTCGTCGCGACGATCTCGACCGCCGAGGACGAGGAAGACAACAAGCCGCGCATCGAGATCAAGGCCGACGCGCCGAAGCCCGTCGACAAGCTGCCCGCGGTCGTGCTGCCGCCACCGCCGCCCGCGCCCGCGCCCACGGCTCCGGTGCCCGCGCCGGCAGCTACGCCCGATACGCCCGCGTCCGCGCCCGCGGCGACGCCCGCGTCGTGAGATGCGGGTAGCGGCTTCGGCTGCGGCTGCGGCGGCGGCTGGCGGCAACGGCTTCGGCTAGCGGCCGCGGCTGCGGCTCGCGGCGGCGGCGGCTTCGGCTGACGGCAGCGGCAGGCGGCTTCGGCTGACGGCAGCGGCAGGCGGCTTCGGCTGACGGCATCGGCTGACGGCAGCGGCATTCGGCTTCGGCTGACGGCAGCGGCAGGCGGCTTCGGCTAACGGCCGCGGCTTCGGCTAACGGCCGCGGCTAACGGCCGCGGCTAACGGCCGCGGCTTCGGCGCGCGGCATGCGGCTCGCGGCACGCGGTCGCGGTCGCGGTTCGCGGCACCGGCTTCGGCCCGCGGCTGCGGTCTGCACGGCGCGAACGTCGCGCGCGCCATGACGCGCTCTCCTTCGGCTCTGCTCGCGGTGGCCGGCGGCGCCGCCCCCGCGCCGCTCCCGCGCGGCGCTCGCGCCGAGCGCGGTGGACGATCGTGCTTGCAGTGAAGGTCGGTGCTGCGCGCGAGGTGCGAGCAGACCGACGACGGGGGCTCGGCACGAGCGCCGCGCGTTGGGCGGCGCTGGGG
>DATJXL010000184.1:0-49444 GCA_035500135.1 Kofleriaceae bacterium | reverse complement strand
TTGCGGCCGACGAGGGCTTCCCACAGCACCGACCCGCACGCGAACTGGTCGCTCGCGGGAACGGGAACGCCGCCGGTCACGATCTCGGGCGCGAGGTAGGACATCTTGCCCTTCACGATGCCGGGCTCGGTCGCCTCGCCCGGGCGATCGATCGTGAGCGCGAGCCCGAAGTCGATCAGCTTCACCATGCCGCGCGTCGTGAGCAGCACGTTGTGTGGAGACACGTCGCGATGTACGACGGGTAGGATGTTGCCTTCCGCGTCGGCACGCTCGTGCGCCGCGGCGAGCCCGCGCAAGATGCCGACCGCGACCGCGGCGACGAGCTCCCATCGCGTCGGCTCGCTGCGGCTGGCGTGCCAGCGGATCCACGTCCCGAGATCGATCCCGTCGATCCACTCGAGGACCATGTAGTAGTTCCCGCGATCGTGGACGAAGTCGTGAACCTCGGCGACGTTCGGAGACTGCATGATCGAGCCGACGCGAGCTTCCTCGACGAACATCGCGACGTACGCCGGCTGCACTGCGAGATTCTGGTGCATCTGCTTGATCGCGACGTCGCGCGTGAAGCCCCAGTCGCCGCGCACGCGGCCGCGCCAGACGTCGGCCATGCCTCCGCGACCGGCCATCTCGACGAGCTCGTAGCGCCCGCCGACGATGAGTCCAGCTCGCGGCTCTTCGGCCATGTCGCTCGAGATGATTGCACATCGAGAGCAAACAGTCCGCGACACGGGAGTGGTAATGTCGGGAGTATGGAACTCAGCCCGGGTCTGTCTCGGTTCACCGAGGTGGTGGGTCGGGATGACTTCCAGCTCGATCAGGCCGCGCTCTTGATCGGAGCGTGGGAGTACCCCGAGCGCGATCTCGAAGAGTATCGCGACGCGCTCGACGCGATCGCGGCGCGCGTCGCGCCCGAGGTCGCGCGGGCGTCGAACGGGATCGCGCGCGCGTGCGCGATCAGCGATCACCTGTTCGATCGCCTCGGCTACGCGGGCAATCACGACGACTACTACGATCCGCGCAACTCGTTCCTGTGCGAGGTGATCGATCGCCGCATGGGCATTCCGATCTCGCTGTCGGTCTTGTACCTCGAGGTCGCGCGCCGCGTCGGCGTGCTCGCGCAGGGCGTGAACTTTCCGGGCCACTTCATCGTCCGCGTCGCGATCGAGGACGCGTGGCTGTTTCTCGATCCGTTCGCGCGCGGCCGCGTGCTCACGCCTGCGGATCTCGAGGCGCTGCTGCGCAAGACGACGACGCCGACCGCCGTGCTCGAGCCGAGCGTGATCGCGGCGGCGAGCAAGCGCCAGATCGTCGCGCGCATGCTCGTCAACCTCGCCGGCATCTACGGCCGCAACGGCGATCTGCCGCGCTCGCTCGACGTGCTCGAGCGCCTCGCCGTGCTCGAGCCGAGCAACCCGCGCATCGCGCGCGACCTCACCTCGCTGCGCGAACGCGTCGACGGGCTCAACTAGCGGTCGCCGGCACGATCGTCGTGTTGCAGTTGCCCTTCGGCGTGCCGCTGATCGTCGTGACGCGGCCGGTCGCGAGGTCGACGCGGCGAAGCGCATCGCCATCGCCGACGAACAGCGCGCCGCCGACGAGCGCGAGCTGATGAGCGAACGCGAATTCCGCGGTCGCGCGATCGCCGTCGCGATACGGGGGAGTCGAGCAACCCGTCGACTTGTGGCCAGCGATCGTCGTCACCGCGCCGCTCGCGACGTCGATCATGCGGATCGTATCGACGTCGGCCACGTACACGTGCCCGTCGCCGACGAGGGCGAACGGACCGAGATCGGAGCCAGTGCTGGCGGTGGTCACGTCGCCGCTCGCCGGATCGATGCGCAAGATCGAATGACAGAACCACGACGAGATGTACAGCGCGCCGCCCTCGATCGCGATGCCGCTGATCGAACCGAGCTGCGCCGCCGAGCCGCGGCCGTCGCGACACGTGACCGGCGAGAGGGACGGGACCTGCGGCGTACCCGCGACCACGCTGACTTCACCGGTCGCGAGCTCGACGCGCCGCACGAGACATCCACTCGCGACGTATGCGGTCCCGGAGACGACGACGAGCCCGGGGGCTTCCCTCGGCGCATCGAGCTCGCAGACCGCGTCGTCGATCGTCGCGAGCGTCGTCGCGGTCGCGTGCGCGAGGTCGATCTGGACGATCGCGAGCCGCTTCGCGCGATCCAGCGCGTACAGCTGGCCGGCGGGACCGCGCGCGAGCGCGACCGGCTCGCCGAGCGAGACGACCGGTACGGCCTCCGCGCGATCGAAACGGTACAGCGCCACGTGCCGGTAGGACAGCGCGTAGACCTGCGCGCCGTCGCTGCCGAGCACCTGGAGGTTGCCGATGCGCGCGGCCGAGCTCGCGCAGCCGAGCAGGCAGCACAGCGCGAGAGCCTGCGCTCGCATCGGCTGAAGATAGCTCGTATGCTGCCGCCGATGCGAATCGCCTGGCTCGTGGCGCTCGCGGTCGCGGCTTGCAGCAGCAAGACCGACACCGCGACCTCATCTGGCTCGGCGGGCTCGAACTCGGGCTCCGCGCCACCAGCTCCCGCGCCGCCGAAGGATGCGGCCACCGCCGTCGACGCGGTCGCGGCGTTACCCGCCGACGCCGCGGCGATCGCCGCCGCGCCCAAGGTGTGCTGCTGCGAGAGCACGGGCGATGCAACGCACTACACGATCGAGGGCGAGCCATCGGCGTGCACGGCCGACGACATGGGCGGCTCGTGCGTCGAGCTCAAGGAGTGCGGCCTCGACGCACCGCCGCAGGTCCTTGCCGCCGGGACGTTGGTCACCATCGACGATGGCGGGCTCGTCGCGATCTGGAAGACGACGGAAGCAAAGGCATACGGCGCCATCGAGATCAAGCCGGCGGGCGCGCACGCGAGCGTGCGCACGAACGCGAGCAACGACGAAGACGATCACTGGAAGAAACAGGGCCGGATCCCGACCGCGCCCGGCCCGCTCACCGTGACCGCACAGGCCGATGGCAGCGCGCTGATCTCGAACGGCAAGACGACGTGGGTGCTCCAGCAAGAGTGCCGGTACTGCCCGATCAAGATGAAGAAGCAGCACTGACCACGGCCCGCGCGCGGCTCGCGCGCTATGCTGCGCGCGATGTCCGAGCCTCGCGAGCCGTTTTCGGCTGGAGCCGTCGCGCGCCAGCTCGATTACTGCACGTTCTGTCCGAAGATGTGCCGCCATGCGTGCCCGGTATCGACGGCGAGCGGCCGCGAGACGTACATCCCGCAGGCGAAGATGGACCGCGCGAACCAGCTGCGGCTGGGCCGCTCGCGGTGGACGACCGAGGCGACCGATCCGCTGTGGGCGTGCACCGGCTGCCGGCACTGCACGATGTACTGCGATCACGGCAACGAGCCCGGCCTCGTGCTGCTGTCCGCGCGCGCCGCGGCCGTCGCACACGGCGCGCCGCATCCCGCGCTCGCCGGTTACAGCGAGCGATTTCGCGCGCGCGAGCAGCGGCTGTCCGCGCAGCTGCAAGCCGGATTCGGCGAGCACCTCGCGAGCGAAGGCGAGCTCGGGCTGTGGCCCGGCTGCGACGCGATCGACAAAGGCTCGGCCGACGTCGCAGCGACGCTCGCGCTGCTCGCGCGCGTCGGGCTCGATCACGTGAAGCTCGTCGAGGCGCCGCAGGCGTGCGCCGGCTATCCGCTGCTCGCCGCCGGCCACCGCGACCTGTTTCGCTGGCATGCCGGCCGCGTCGCGACCGCGCTGCGCGGGTTCCGGCGGGTCGCGATCGGCTGCTCGGCGTGCCTGTACGCGATCCGCGCGCAGTACGCGGCCGAGGGCGTGAGCCTGCGCACCGAGGTCGTCGCGATCGCGGATCTGCTCGCGCCCGCCGCCGGCAACCTCGCGTGCCCGCTCGTGCGCAAGAGCGTCTACTACCACGACCCGTGCTACCACGCGCGCTACAACGGCGTCGTCGAGGCGCCGCGCCGCGCGCTCGCGCAGCTCGCCGAGGTGCGCGAGCTGGCATGGAACAGATCCGACACCGAGTGCTGCGGCGGCGGTGGCTTGCTCCCGAAGACGATGCCGATGGTCGCCGATCAGATGAGCAAGCGGCGGCTCGCCGAGGTCCACGCGCAAGGCGGCGGCATGGTCGTCACTTCGTGCGCGACATGCGCGTTCATGCTCGCGCGCAACGCGCCGCCGTCGGTCGAGGTCGCGAACCTCGCCACCGCGATGGCGAAGCTCAGCGAGACGCCGTTCACGCCTCCTGCACCGCCACCGGATGACGAGGCGTGAGGCCGGTGACCGCCCACTTGCCGCGCCGGTAGGCGTACATCCCGAACGCGCACTTCGCGACGATCGCGAGCGGGAAGCTGAGCCACACGCCCTGCGCGCCGAGATCGAGCGCGAACCCGAACACGAACGCGAGCGGGACCTGGATCAGCATCGTGCCCCAGAAGTTCATCGCGAGGCTCGTGCGCGTCGCGCCCGAGCCCTGGAACAGGCCCATCAGCGCGACGTTGAGCCCGGTCGGCAGCATCGAGTAGCCGAGGATGCGCATCCACTCGACCGAGTACGACTCCAGCGACGAGCCGTGCGCGATGTCGAAGATGTGCACGAGCGGATACGCGGCGAGCACGATGCCGAGCGCGAGCACGGTCATGATGCCCATGCACAGCATGACGGCCGAGCGAAACACCTGCCTCGCGCGCTCGACGTCCTTGCCGCCGAGCGACTGGCCGACCATCGCGCCGGTCGCCTGCGCGATACCGAGGCCGGGCACGAACGCGAGCGACTGCACGCGCATGCCGAGGCCGTGCGCCGCGACGGTGACTTGATCGATGCGGCCGAGCATGCCGAGCGCGGTGAGAAAGCCGGCGTTCAAGACGAGCATGTCGAGCGCGGCCGGCCAGCCGATGCGAAACAGGTCGCGAGCGAGCGGGCGATCGATCGGGCGTATCGTGATCGGGAGGTGCAAGTTCGCGACGGTGCCGCTGCGCATCGCGTACACGAGCAGCGCGGCGTTGATCGCCTGCGCGATGTCGGTGCCGATCGCCGAGCCGGTCACGCCGAGCTGCGGCGCGCCGAAGTTGCCGAGCACGAGGCAGTAGTTGAGGCCGGCGTTGACGACATTCGCGACGAGCGCGCACAGAAACGGGATGCGCGTGTTGCCTACGCCGCGAAACACGCCCGCGTAGAGCAAGCCGAGATAGAAGAACGGCGTGCCGATCATCAGCGGGCGCAGGTAGGCGACGCCGGTCGCGAGCACGTCGTCGGATGCGCCGAGCACGGCGAGGATCGGCCCGGCGAGCGCCGCGCCGACGAGCCCGACGAACGCGCCGACGATCGCGGTGAGCTGCGTCGACTGGATCAGCAGGTGCTGCAGGCGCGAGTGGTCGCCGGCGCCGTACGCGCGCGCGACGAGCGCGACCGTGCCGACGATGAGCCCGAGCATCGCGACCATCAACAGGAAGACGACCTGCAGCGCGTAGCCGAGCGCGGCGAGCGCGTCATCGGAGAGCGGATGCGGCAGGCGGCCACACAGCGCCGAATCGACGCCGAGCATCAGCACGTTGAGGACGTTGATGCCGATGACCGGCGCGGACAGCACGAACAGCTGGCGCGTGATGCTGCGTCGTGGATCGGGCAAGACCCGCAGTCTAGCGGATCAGCGCGTCGCCGGCTCGGCCGCGGCGTCCGCGGCCCAGCGCTTCATCGCGGGCAGCGCGGCGATCGCCGCGACATACGCGCGGCACGGCTCGTCGAGGTCGACGCCGTAGGTCGTGAACCTCGTCGTGACCGGCGCGTACATCGCGTCGGCGATCGTGAACGCCCCGAACAGGAACGGCCCGCGCGACGCCGCGAGCTGGTCGCGCCAGATCTGCATCACGCGGCGCGCGTCGGCGAGCGCCTCCGGCGTGTGGCCGACACCGGGCTTGCTCGCGCCGAGATCCATCGACATGTCGCGGCGCAGCGCCGCGAAGCCCGCGTGCATCTCGGCCGAGATCGCGCGCGCCCGTGCGCGCTGCGCGCGGTCGGCCGGCCACAGCTGCGCGTCCGGCACGAGCTCGGCGACGTACTCGCAGATCGCGAGCGAGTCCCAGATCGCGACGCCGTCGTGGTGCAACACCGGAACCTTGCCCGCCGGGTTGACCGCCGCGATCTTCGCCTTCGTGTCGTCGCGATCGAGCAAGATCGTGCGGGTCTCGAACGTGACCTCGCTGTGCGCGAGCGCGAGATACGGCCGCAGCGACCACGACGAGTACCGCTTGCTGCCGACGTGAAGGACGAGCGACATGGACGCACTGTAACAGCTGGTGCGACTGGTGACGGCGTCGGCGACGCGTGCGAGCTCGCCCCGGTGGTCGACCTCTACGTTCAGGACATCACGGCGGATGTCCGCAGCATCACGCCGATCGGGACGACGCCGTAGCCCAACCGGTTAACCGTTACACGCCGAACTTCGCCAGCTTCTTGTGCAGCCCTTCGCGGGTGATGCCGAGCGCGGCGGCGGTCTTCGTCTTGTTGCCGCCGTGATCGCGCAGCGCTTCGGCGATCAGCCAGCGCTCGACCTGATCCATCATCTCCTTCAGCGTGCCCTGCTTCGGCGCGATGCGCGTGACCGTGCCCTCGATCTTGCGCAGGCGCGGCGACAGGTCGGTCACCTCGATCCAGTGGCCGCTCTCGGCCTGGATGACGAGGCGCTGGATCTCGTTCTCGAGCTCGCGGATGTTGCCCGGCCAGTTGTACGCGGCGAGCGCGGCCTGCGCGTCCTGCGTGATGCCGGGGATCTCGACGCGATATTCCTCGGCATAACGCGCGAGGAAGTGCGCCGCGAGCAGCGGGATGTCCTCGCGGCGGTCGCGCAGCGGCGGCAGCTTGATCGGGAACACCATCAGCCGGTAGTAGAGGTCCTGGCGGAAGCGGCCCTTCTCGACCTCGGCACTGAGGTCGCGGTTCGTCGCGCAGATGATGCGGACGTCGACCTGCTTCTCGCTGGTCGCGCCGACCGGGCGGATCGTGCCTTCCTGGAGCACGCGCAGGAGCTTGGCCTGCAGCGCCATCGGCATCTCGCCCATCTCGTCGAGGAACAGCGTGCCGCCGTCGGCGATCTCGAACAGGCCCTTCTTGTCGCTGTCGGCGCTGGTGAACGCGCCGCGCTTGTGGCCGAACAGCTCGCTCTCGAGCAGGTTCTCGGGCAGCGCGGCGCAGTTCTGGGCGACGAACATCTTGTCGCGGCGCCCGCTCTGGTAGTGCACCGCGCTCGCGACCAGCTCCTTGCCGGTGCCGGTCTCGCCCTCGATGCACACCGTCGCGCGCGTGTCGATCACGCGCTCGAGCTGCGCGAGCACGGCCTTCATCGCCGGCGACTCGCCGATGATGTTCGAGAAGTCGAGCTTGGCCTCGCGGCGCTTCAGGTAGACGTTCTCGCCGCGCGCCTTCTCCTCGGCGACGCGGATGCGCGCGACGAGCGTCGCGTTGTCGATCGCGAGCGCGGCCTGCGCGCCGAGCAGCAGCGCGACCTCGAGATCGCGCGTCGTGAACATGTTCGCCGACGAGCGGTTGTCGGCCTGCACGAGGCCGATGATGTCGACGCCGCGCCACAGCGGGATCGCGACCATCGACATGATCTGGCCGCCGAGGATCGACTCGCTCGACGCCAGATCCTCCTGCGCGTTCGCGGTGAGGATCGCGGCGCGGTCGGCGAGCACGCGGCGCAGCACCGCGCGGCTCGCGCGGACCGGATCGGGGCTCGTCGCCGGCGGCGCCGGGCTAACGCCCGGCCCCGCCGGATTCGTGACACGGGGCGCAGCCTTCGACGTCGCGCGGGCCCGCGACACCGCGAGCGCGAACCGATCGCGGTCGGTCTCCGAGCGCAGCAGGACCGCGACATGCGTGGCGCGCGGGAGTAGCTCGAACGTCGCGGCGACGACCGCCTCGATCACCTCGTTCGGCTCGAGCCGCGCGCCGAGCGGTTGCAGGGCCTTGTAGACGCGCACGGCGTCGGCGGGATGAGCCTCGAGCTGGTCGGCGACCTGCGGCAGCTCGAGGATCGACTTCGACGCGATCAGCTTGTCGGTGAGCTCCTCCTCGGCCTCGTCGCCGATGCGTACCGAGATACGGACCGGATCGTTGCGGTTGCCGAGGAGCAGCACGTCGCCGTCGGCGAGCGCGATCTCCCAGCGCGCGGCGGCGTCGACCGCGATGCGCTGGCCGTCGCGCTCGACCGCCGAGCCGTTCGTCGAGCGCAGGTCGCGATACACGTAATGCTCGCCGATCAACGTGATCTGGGCGTGATCGCCCGACAGGTGAAAGTCGGTCACGATGACCGTGTTCGCGGGCGAGCGCCCGATCGTCGCGGTCGCGCCGGTCACGCGATGAACGCGATGTTCCGCTTCGCCTTGCAGGATCTCGAGAACGAGCACGAGTAAGCTGGGGATCCCCTCGAAACGCTTTATACTGCACTGTCGATCCTCGCGCATGTCGGGACCTTCGAAAGTCATCGTGCTCGAGCCCGATCCGCGGGCGAGCCGGCAGATCCAGCTCGGGTTCGCGCGCGAAGGCGTGCCGACCGCGCTGGTGCCGATCCCGATGGATCCCGCCAAGCTCGAGCTCGACGGCCATGCCGATGCCGGGCTGGTCATCGTCGGCGGTGCGAACGCGCACGCGCTCGACGTCGTGCGGCGCGTCCGCGCCGTGCTCTCGGCGGCGAGCCGCGAGACCGCGGTCGTGTTCGCCGGGCGCGGCGTCGCGCGCGGCGATGCCGAAGCGGCCGGCGCCGACGAGGTGCTCGCGCGCCCGGCGTACCTGCGCGACATCGTGACGATCGGCAAGCTGTTGCGCGGCGTCCGCGCGAACCAGCGCGATCACCTCGTCGGCAGCCTCGTCGAGACGACCGGCGTCTACACGCTCGTGCGCGCGCTGTCGATGCTCGGCCGCAGCGCGGTGCTCACCCTGATCCGCGGCCTGCGGCGCGGCGAGATCCGGTTCTATCTAGGCGAGGTCACGTCGGCGCAGGTCGGGCTCATCCACGGCCAGGCCGCGCTGCACCAGCTGCTGCTCTGGACCGACGCGCGCTTCGATTTCGCGCACGAAGACATCGTGCGCCGCCACCAGATCCCGCTATCGCGCGACGAGCTGTTCGCCGATGCCGAGCAATTTCTCGAGGGCGTGCGCGAGCACGCCGGCCGGCTGTCGCCCGCGATGGTGCTCGAGCAGGACGTGCAGCGCGTCCAGGAGCACGGCAAGCAGATCCCCACCGAGGTGCACGGCGTCTTGCGCATGTTCGACGGTCATCGCGTGCTCGCCGACGTGCTCGAGGATTCGCCGTATCGCGTGTTCGAGACGCTGCGCGTGACCCAGCGCGCGCTCGAGGCGGGCCTGTTGCGCGTCGTCGAGAGCCAGCGGGCGAAGGCGACCTGGCGCGCGGTGCTCGCGATCGAGGAGTGGCTCGTCGGCAACGAATCGCGGGATGCCGTCGTCGAGCGTACCGCGCAGCTCGATTCGGGTCCGGTGAGCGGGCCGGTCGTCGCCGACGGCGCGGCCGCGACCGGCAAGACGGCGTCGAAAAAGAAGCGCAAGAAGAAGCGCCCGAGCACGCAGCCGGCGACCGCGAAGGGCGACATCGACTGGGGCGCGCTGGTGCCGCGCGTGATCGGCGCCGAGGTCGGCCCGCTGTCGGGTGTGGTCCCGGCTCAGGACGCGCACGGCGAGATCGAGGTCGAGATCGCGTCGCGCAAGTCGCAGCGCGAAGGCCTCGAGGCGCTGATGGACACCGACAAGCGCACGAAGATCTTCCCGACCGACATCGGCGTCGAGCCGTCGATCGTCGTGAAGCCCGAAGGCGGCGACACCGACGAGTGGGAGAAGGTCGAGTGGAACGCAAAGGCGAAGGAGCGCGAGGCGCGCGAGCAAGCCGAGGCGCGCGAGCAAGCGGCGCGCGAGGCACGCGAGCAGGCCGAGGCACGCGAGCGCGAGGCCGCCGATCAACATCGCGCGGCCGAGGAAGCCCACGCGTATGCCGCGCGCGTCGCCGCGGCAGCTGCCGCGAAGCGCGAGGCGGATGCAGCGGCGGCGATGGTCGCGACGCCGATCGCGCCGGCCGCGTCCTCGCCCACGCCCGCCGCCGCGATCGCGGCCGCCGATTCCGACGCCACCGCGCCGCGCGAGCGCTCCGGCAGCACCGACGCGAAGGCGCTCGTCCGCGAGCTCGTGTCGGAGGTCGTGACGGTCGCCGAGACTCCGATCGCGACGGTTCACGTCGCCGACAACGTCACGATCCGCGCGGCGGCGGACACCGCGATCGTGACCGCGACGCCGATCGTGACGGTCACCGAGGCGCCGGCGCCGATCTCGTCGCCGATCGTGGTGCCGGCGCCCGAGCCCGCCGCCGCGGCCATCGCCGCGTCTGCTTCGGTTGCAGCTTCCGTCGCCGCTGCCGTTCCGGCTGCCGATCCCGCCGCCGCCGCCGCGGCCGTTCCGGCTGCCGCCGCCGGTCCCGCTCCCGCTGCCGCCACCGCTGCCGCGGCCGCTGCCGCTGCCGCTCCCGCTGCCGCGGCCGCTGCCGGTCCCGCTACCGCGGCCGCTGCCGTTCCCGCGGCCGCTGCCGTTCCCGCGGCCGCAGCCGTTCCCGCGGCCGCCGCCGTTCCCGCTGCCGCTACCGTTTCCGCTGCTGCCGCCGCCGCCGGGGCCGCAGCCGCCGCCGTCGCCGATCCCATCGCCGCCGCCGTCGCCGCGACCGTCTCCGCCGCCGCAGCCGTCCCCGCCGCGATCCCCGCGGTCACCGACGACTCACCCTCCGACGGCGTGGTCCGCAGCATGCTCGCCACCGCCGACACCGCGCAGCTCGAGCGCAGCCGCCGCGCGCGCGCCGGATCGTCTCCGCCCGTCGACGCCGCGCCGCCGCTTCCCGCCGCGACCGGCGAAATCGCTCCGGCTCCGCCACGCGAGCCGTCCGCCGCGACCACGACTCCGCGCGACTCCGAGCCGTCGATCCTCGTCTCCGATCTCGCGTCGGTGCACGCCGCCGTCGCCGCGTCACTCGACAAGCCGATCGCGCCTCCGCCGAGCGACGCCGCGACGCCGGCGCGCGAGCACGTCGTCGCCGAGGTCCGCAAGGACGCCGTCGCGTTCTCCGAGACCGAAGAGGCGTTCTTCCGCCGCGCCGAGCCCACGCACCCGATCCCGATCGCGAAGCCCGAGTCGTTCGACGATCTCGACGAGGGCTACGAGCCGCCGAAGTTCTGGGATCGCGTGTTCGGGCGCCGCCGCAAGCGGCCGTCGAGCACGTCGCTGCCGCCGATCAAGCCGACCACCGCGAAGCCGCCGTCGAAGAAATAGCCGGCCCGCTACCTCCGCGTCTGTGCGAGCCAGCCGTCGACGACGACGTAGCACGGATCGTCGTCGGGCCCGACGGGGCTCGCGCGGTCGTCGCGGAAGTAGGTGTCGACACGCGTTGCCGGCTGTCCGAGACGCGTCGCGAACGCGCCGTCGTCGCCGATCTCCGCGATCGTCGCGATCGCGTGCGGAGCGAACCGTGCGGAAGCCGGATAGGCGGGTGTCTCGAAGATCACGAGCTCGGCGCGGATCTCGTGGATGCCGCTCTCGGGATAGCGCGCCGATGCGGCCCGCATCAACGCGAGCATGCGCGCGTGCAGGTCGTCCGGATCGCGGACCGTGTACATCGTGCGGTGCTGATAGTCGAACCAGCGCTGCTGGCGCGCGTCGAGCGGGCGATCCGCAATGACCTCGTAGCGAACGCCGGGTGCGGCGTACGGCAGGTGCTCGCCGTACGGCTCGGCGGCGCGGATCGACGAGAACATCGGGAACGACGAGAACGGATACAGCCCGAGCTCGGTGTCGAGGCGCGGCACGAGCGACGTCGCGAGGTCGAGCGTGACGAACGCGGTGATGAACGCGCGCACGGCGAGCCGCGGTCGCTGGCACGGCGCACGCAGCGCGCTCCGCCCGCGATCCCAGTCGACGAACACGGCGGCGAGCGGCAACCAGTGCAAGTTCCACAGGCCGACCACGAGCCCGAGCGCGATCGTCTCGACGACGAATGCGGCCCCGCACGCGGCGCGCACGCGCGGGCGCTCGACGAACACGCACGCGAAGATCGGCGCCGCCTGTGACACGAGATTCGCGAGGGCGGCGATGCGATAGCGCCAGACGTCATCGACGAGCCAGCTCGCGACCGCGGTGCGCGGCACGCCGCACAGATCGAAGCGAACGAGCAGCTGGTGGCGAAGGTTGTCGGATAGCGCCCAGCGCAACGTGAAGTGACCGGCCGCGAGCTTGTCGAACGCCGCGCTCGCGAACATCATCGCCACCGCGAGCTGGACGAGGCGTAGCGACCACTGATAGCCGCGCGCCACGTCCACCGGCGGAACGCCGCGACACCGCCGCAGCCAAGCGTCGATCGAAAGCGTGTCGCCGCCCCGCGCGCCGAGGAACGCGAGCTGCGCCAGGAACACCACGTTGTACGGATGCGACCACGTCGGCTGCGACGCGTACGACAGCGAGACGAGCGCCAGCGCCGAGCCGACGCTCGCGGCCGCGGCGATTCGCGAGCACAACCCGACGAGCATCGCCAACGTCGACGCCCACGCGACCAGCCACAGCGCGGCGACCACGTCGGGCGGCGGCACGCGATCGCCGAACGCGAGCCACACGCCGACCGGGTGATACAACGATGCCGGTCCCGGAATCTCGACGGTGGACAGCGTGCGGAGCCGCGCGAGCACCATCAACACCGACGTCGCGATCGCGATACGGACGATCGCCGCCGAACGTCGGCCGCCCTCCGCAAACCAGTAGTGACGCGTCACGCTGCCGCGCCCGAGTTGCATCCGGCGGACCACGCCGCCCGCGCGTCATCTAGCGAGAACGGCTCGCGGCCGGATCGGATATCTGAATCATCGCGACAGGCGTGTCGCGATCAGGGTGCCGCGGTCCACGCCACCTCGACACCACCGCGCTCGCCGCTGACGCGCAGCTTCACGGCGCGCGAGTCGAGCAGCGGCGACGTGTGCGGAAAACGCGCGACGTACGGCACCGCAAAATCGCCGAGCGCGGGGAACTCGGCGCGCACGGTGAACGGCGGCCGCTTGTCCTTGACGATCTCGAGCGGCTCGATCTGGTTGCCGGCGGAATCTTCGAGCACGACGTGCCACACGCTGTTCTTGCCGCGATCGAGATCGTTCTCGCGGCGATCCCAGGTCGTCACCATCAGCTGGACCTCGTAGGGCCCGCTCATCTCGGCCTGCGCCTTGGCGAGCAGATCCGCGCGCTCCTGGTCGGTGAGGTTGCGCGTCTCGGCCTGGCGCATCGTGTGCGAGCACCGCCACTCCGGCGATTTGAACGTCGCGGAGACGTCGAGCACTTCCTGGTACTGCCCGCGCAGCACGCCGCTGCGCGTCCACGCCGCGGTCACGCGGTCGTAGTCGCGGCACTTGTCGGGCCAGGCGTCGCTGAACTTCGGCGCGAGCGGCGGCGCCGGGCACGCGGCGAGCACCAACCCGGCGACGACGAACGTGCGCTTCATGGCAGAAAATCGCGCCGCGTGAACAGCGTGGTGAGCGGCACGGACACCGCGGTGATCGCCTCGCGCCCGCCCTCGAGCCGATCGACGAGGCCGACCGCGTGCAGCACGGTGAGTCCGGCGCCTCGCGCGCGCTCGATCGCGCGCAGCGTCGACGCGCCGGTCGTCACCACGTCCTCGAGCACGACGATCGGCGCGCCGGCCGCGAGCGGTGTGCTCTCGAGCCACTGGCCCGTGCCGTGCCCTTTGGGTTCCTTGCGCACGAGGAACGCGTTGCGCGGCCGGCCCGCGCGAAAGCTCGCGATGCTCGTCGCGGTCGCGAGCGGGTCGGCGCCGAGCGTGAGCCCGCCGACCGCGATCGCGGTCGGCGCGACCGCGTCGACGACCTCGTGAAACAGCTCCCCGATCAGGCAGGCGCCTTCGGCGTCGAGGCTGACCTGCTTGCAGTCGATGTAGAAGTTCGACTTTTGTCCCGACGACAGCACGACCTCGCGCTCGGCGAACGCGCGCGTGCGCAACAGCTCGAGCAGGCGCGCACGCTTGCTCGCGAACGCAGGCCGGTCCAACAGAGCTTCCAGCACGCTGCGACGCTACCACGTTGACGCCCCGCGAAGCGCCTCGTAGAGTGCGGTGCTCCGTGCATCTCGTCGACGAAAACGACGCCATCCCGGTCCGTACGCGCGAGGATCTGTTGGCGTACTTCACCGGCGCCGGCAAGCCCGCGTCGGCATGGCGCGTCGGCACCGAGCACGAGCTGATCGGCGTCCTGGCCAATGGCGATGCGCCGCCGTACGACGGTCCGCACGGGATCGGCGCATTGCTCGAGAGCTTCGTCACGCGCGGTGGCACGCCGAACAGCGGCCGCACGCAGATCGAAGCCGGCGGCTCGGCGGTCGTGGAGCACGGTCACGCCATCGCGGTCGCGCGCGGCGAGGCGCAGCTCACGATCGAGCCCGGCGGCCAGTTCGAGCTCGCGGCGCGGCCAGTCGTCGACGATCGCGACTTCGTGACCGATCTGCGCGCGCACTTCGCCGAGCTCGGCGCGGTGTCGAAGGAGCTCGAGCTCGCATGGCTCGCGATCGGGCTGCGTCCGTTCGGGCGTCGCGAGGACATCCCGTGGATGCCGAAGCAGCGCTACGACGTGATGCGGGCGTACATGCCGCGCGTCGGCACGCGCGGCCTCGACATGATGCAGCGCACCGCGACCGTGCAGGTCAACCTCGACTTCGCCGACGAGGCCGACGCCGCCGCGAAGATGCGCTGCCTGTACTCGGTCACGTCGATCCTCACCGCGCTGTGGGCGGCCTCTCCGATCGTCGAGGAGTCGGTCAGCGGCTACCAGACCTATCGCGCGTGGATCTGGCGCGACACCGACAACGCGCGCGCCGGTTTGTTGCCGTTCGTGTTCGAGCGCGACGACATCTTCAGCGCCTACACCGACTGGGCTCTCGACGTGCCGATGTACTTCGTCTACCGCGGCGGCTACCAGACCGCGCCCGCGGACCTGACGTTCCGTCGGTTCATGGAGCGAGGCTGGAACGGCGAGCACGCGACGCGCGCGGACTGGGCGCTGCATCTGTCGACGCTGTTCCCCGAGGGCCGGCTCAAGAAGTTCATCGAGGTGCGCGGCTGCGATTGCGGCTCGTTCGAGATGATCGCCGCGCTCGCGCCGATGATGCGTGGTCTGCTCTACGACCGCACCGCGCGCGATGCGGCGACGGCGCTCACCGCCGGGATGTCGTTCGCGGATCGCCAGCGGCTCGCCGACGAGGTGCCGCGCGCCGGGTTGGCCGCGCGCGCCGGCGCGCACGCGCTCGGGGAGCTCGCGAAGCAGCTCGTCGCGATCGCCGCCGACGGCCTGTCGCGCGTCGCGCCGACGTCGCGCGCGTTGCTCGCGCCCGTCGAGGCGATCGCAGCATCGGGCCGCACGCAGGCCGATCGGATCGTCGAGCTGTGGCGCGCTCACGCCGGCGATCGTCGCGCGCTCGTGCACGCGCTCGCGCATCCCGGCCTGGGCTGAGCTATTCGTCGTCGTCGAAGTCGATCAGGATGCCGTCGTCGGTCTCGGCGCGACGCGGCTTGTTCGGCTGACGCGACGCCGCGTGCACGCCACGCACGGTCGGCTGCGGCTCCGGCGCCTTCGGTTGTGGCAGCGGGCTCGACCTCGTCCCGCGTTGCGGCTCGACGACGTGCGCCGATCCGGTCGACGGCGCGCGCCGCCCGGCCGAAGTGGGGACGTCGGTGTGCGGGCGCTGCGCGGGCAGCCCGGGCAGCGCGACCGGGCGCGAACGCTCGCGCGGCCCGAGGTCGTCCATGTTGACGTCGAGTGCCTCGAGCGCGTTCTCGAGGTCGTAATCGGCGGCGGGAGGCTCGGCCTGGCCACCGTGGCGGTCACTCGCGAACGCGTGTGGCTCGTCGAACTCGATCCCGCCCTGCGGGTACTCCGCCAGCGTGTAGCCGCCGCTCGGTGGATCGTACTGGAGCGATTGATCCGAGTGACGCTCGTCGAACTCGGCCGGATCTGGCCCACGATCTTCGTCATCGAGCGCGAGCCGCGCCGCGAAGTCGTCCGGCGGCGGGGCGGCGGGAGATTCGTCGCTCGCATCTGCCTCGCCGTTCGCGCCGAGCAGATCCGCGTCGTCGGCGTCGGCTTCGGCGAGCACGTCGATGTCGGAGATCTCTTCTTCGATCTCGCCCTCAGGTACGCCGGCGTTGTCCGCGTACGGTCCGGCGTTGTCCGCATACTGGACGGCGTTGTCCGGGTTGTCCGCATATGAGCCGGGGTTGTCCGCATACGGGCCGGGGTTGTCCGCATACTGGCCAGCGTCGTCCGCATACTGGCCAGCGTCGTCCGCATACCGGACATCCGGTTGTCCGGCGGCAGGCTGCAGCGCGCCTGCGAAGTCGGCTTCGGCTTCGGCCTCGGCGGCTGCGAGATGCGCTTCGAGCTGCTCGGCGAGCTCCCCGACCTCGTCGGCGCTCTCGGGGATGGCGCCGATGTCGGTGTGCTCGTCGGCGGGCTCGAGATCGCCGG
The DNA here is from genome assembly GCA_035500135.1 of Kofleriaceae bacterium. Taxonomy (GTDB): domain Bacteria; phylum Myxococcota_A; class Polyangia; order Haliangiales; family Haliangiaceae; genus JABFXX01. The sequence continues at coordinate 32,894 of DATJXL010000184.1, read as the reverse complement.
CGTCGAGCTCCTGGGCGTCTTCTTCCCCGTCGTCGTGCTCGTGCTCCGCGATGACGAGCGCGGGCTGGCGTGCGCTGGGCTCGGCAGCGGCGGCCGCGGCTTCGGCAGCGGCTTCGGCAGCGGCAGCGGCAACGGCTTCGGCTTCGGCAGCGGCGGCGGCAGCGGCTTCGGCACCGGCTGCGGCAGCGGCAGCGGCAGCGGCTGCGGCAGCGGCAGCGGCTGCGGCTTCGGCTTCGGCAGCGGCTTCGGCTTCGGCAGCGGCTTCGCGATCCTCCTCCGGCTCGCTGATCGGCGGCATCACCACCGTCACCGCCGGCGGCGGAGCCCACGCAGCCGGCGCGCTGCGATCCACGCGACGAACCGCATGGCCGCCGATCTGGCGCGCGAGCTCGGCAGACGCGGCCTCCACGCCGATCGAGATCGGCGCGGCTGCACGCTCCTGCAGCGCCGCGAGCTCGGCGTCGAGATCCTCGCCGGCTGCCGCACGTGCGAGCGCTCGAGCGCGCGCGAGCACTTTGCCGACGTCGATGCTCGCGTCGTCGATGCCCTCGATCGAGATCGCGCCGCCGCTCACATCGGTTGCGGCGGCCAACGCCTGCGCGTGGGCGACCACGTCGGCGACGTTCGGTCGGCGCGCGCGAGGCGCCTCGGGCTCGAGCGCGGCGATCATCGGTCCCGACACCACCCCGACCGGACCGCTGTCGCGCCGCGGTGACGTCAACAGCTGCTCCGAAACCGGCGCCGATGCGATCTGTGCCATCGCCTCGCGCACGATCCCGCTGGTGTCCGCGCGCGGCGTCGTGACCTCGACGTCCGCTCGCTTCGCGGCATCGATGTCGTCCGGCATCGGGATCGCGACGTCGGCGAGCCCGACCGCGCGCCGGCGCTCGATCAAGCGAATGATCAGCTCGCGACTCTCGCGCGTCACGCGCATCAGCTCGACCGCCATGCCGAACGCGGCCCGTGGATTCTCGGGATCCTGCGCGCGCACCGCCTTCACGCGGCCGAGCCCGACGAGCACCGCGGTGTCGTCCGCGATGCGCAGCTCGAACTTGATCTCGGCGCCGATCGGCTGGAGCGCCTTCGTCGGCAGGAACACGCCGGAGCGTCCGACGTTCGGCGCGAAACGCTGGACCATCGTGTCGAGATCCTCGTAGCGCAGCTTGATGCGGAGCACGACCGGACCCGCCGGTCGCGCGCCGCTGGTGTCGTCGGGAGCCACCGACGAGAATTATCCCACGAACCGCCAGTCCGGACCGAACGGAGCCCGGCGAACGTGGCGGAGGCCGGCAGCACCTACCGCGCCGCTATGCGTGTTCTTCCACCCACTTGCGCGCCGCCGCCAGCGCCTGCGGCACCGCCGCGGCGTCCTTGCCGCCGCCCTGAGCCATGTCGGGACGGCCGCCGGCACGCCCGCCGAGCTGCGCGGCCACCTCGTGGAGGAGCTTGCCGGCCTGGACGCGCTCGACCAGATCCTTCGTCACCATCGCGACCAGCTTGACCTCGGCGCCGCCGGTGCCGGCGAGCACCACCACGCCGGAGCCGAGCTTGTCGCGCAGCTGGTCGCCGGTGTCGCGCAGCACCTTCGCGTCGTCGACCTCGACCTGCGCCGCGAGCACCTTGATGCCCTTCACGGTCACGGTCTCGGCCATGAGATCGCGCGCGCCGCCGCCCGACGCGAGCCGCGCCTTCAGCTTCTCGACCTCGCGATCGAGCGTCTTCTGATCGGCGAGCACTTTCTCGACCCGCGCCGCGACCTCGAACGGCGCGGCCTTCAGCCGCTCGCCCGCACGCCCGAGCTCGTCCTCGAGCCTGCGCAGGTAATCGAGCGCACCCGCGCCGGTCACCGCCTCGATGCGCCGCACGCCCTGCGCGACGCCGGCCTCGCTCAGGATCTTGAACAGGCCGATGTCGCCGGCGCGCCGCACGTGCGTGCCGCCGCAGAACTCGAGCGACTCGCCGCCGATCTGGACGACGCGCACGCGCTCGCCGTACTTCTCGCCGAACATCGCGACTGCCCCGCGCTGCTTCGCTTGCTCGATCGGCAGCACGTCGACGTGCGAGTCGAGGTTCGCGCGGATGTCCGCATTCACCAGATCCTCGACCTGCCGGATCTGCTCGCGCGTCATCGGCGCGGTGTGCGAGAAGTCGAAGCGCAGCCGATCGGGCGCGACCAGCGAGCCCTTCTGCGCGACGTGCGAGCCGAGCACCTTCTTGAGCGCGAGGTTCAGCAAGTGCGTCGCCGAGTGGTTCGCGCGGATCCGCTCGCGCCGCGCGTCGTCGACGTCGAACTTGACCCGGTCGCCGACCTCGAGCGTGCCGGTCGTGACCTCGCCGATCAGGACGTGCATGTCGCCCGCCGGCTTCTCGGTGTGCTCGATGCGCACCTTCGCGCGCCCGCTCACGACCGTCCCGACATCGCCGATCTGTCCGCCCGACTCGCCGTAGAACGGCGTCTGGTCGAAGACGAGCGCGACATCGGCGCCGGCATCCGCTCGCGAGACTCGCTTTCCGCCGACGACGATCGCGCGGAGGGTGCCTTCGCCGCTCGTGCCGCGGCCCTCGTAGCCCGTGAACTTCGTCGGCCCGAGCTCGCTCGCGAGCTGCTTGAACACGGTCTCGACCGCGGTGTCCGCGATGTTGAACCGACTCTTTGCCTTCGCCGCCGCGAGCTCGGCTTCGTAACCCGCGTCGTCGATCGCGAGCCCGCGCTCCTCGGCGATGATCTTCGTCAGATCGGCCGGGAAGCCGAACGTGTCATACATCGTGAACACGCTCTTGCCCGCGTATGTCTTGCCGCCCGCCTTCTGCAGCTCGTCGAGCTCGCCCTCGAGCCGCTCGAGGCCGCGCGCGAGCGTCGCGCGAAACCGCGTCTCCTCTTCGAGCGTGACGTTGCGGATCACGCTGCGGCGCTCGCGCAGATCCGGATACGCATCGCCCATCACATCGATCACGCGATCGCACACGTCGGGCATGAACGGCTTGTCGAGGCCAAGGTGCTGCTGGCCGTGACGCACCGCGCGCCGGAAGATCCGCCGCAGCGTGTACTCGCGCTCGCCCTTGTCGGGAAACACGCCGTCCGCGATCAGGAACGCGCTGCACCGCGCGTGGTCCGCGATCACGCGCAGCGCGGTGTCCTTCGTCGCATCGCTGCCGTACCGGACGCCCGCGATTTCGGCCGCGCGCTCGATGATCGGCACGAACAGGTCGGTGTCGTAGTTCGAGCGCACGCCCTGCACGACGCTCGTCACGCGCTCGAGGCCCGCGCCGGTGTCGACCGACGGCGCCGGCAGCTTGAACAGCTCGCCGTCCTTCTCGCGCCGCTCGAACTGCATGAACACGAGGTTCCAGATCTCGAGCCAGCCCTTCCAGCTCGCCGGGTCGCTCGTCGGCCACTTGCCCGACGCCTCGAAGTTGAAGTGGATCTCGGTGCACGGCCCCATCGGGCCGGTCTCGCCCATCTGCCAGAAGTTGTCCTTCTTGCCGAGCCCGATCACGCGGTCGTCCCCGAACCCGGTCACCTTCTTCCAGATCGCGCGCGCCTCGTCGTCGGGCGCGACGCCGGCGAGCTCGTTGTCGCCGCCGTACACGGTGACGACCAGCCGGCTCGCGTCGATCCCGTACACCTTCGTGAGCAGCTCCCACGCCCACGCGATCGCGTCGGCCTTGAAGTAGTCGCCGAACGAGAAGTTGCCGAGCATCTCGAAGAACGTGTGATGGCGCGGCGTCTTGCCGACCTCGTCGAGGTCGTTGTGCTTGCCGCCGGCGCGCACGCACTTCTGCGACGACGTCGCGCGCTTGTACGCGCGCTGCTCGACGCCGGTGAACACGTCCTTGAACTGGTTCATGCCGGCGTTCGTGAACAGGAGCGTCGGATCGTTGGCCGGAACCAGCGAGCTCGATGCCACGACCTCGTGGCTGCGGCTCTGAAAGAACTCGAGGAACGTGCGGCGAACATCGGCGGCCGTCATGACCGCCGATGTGTACCATCAATAGAGGTAACCGGCCGTGACCAGGACGCCGTAGTACATGTCCTTGGCCGAGAACACGTCCTGCGTCGTGCCATCGCCGTCGCGCGTGTTCGCGAGCGTGCCCGAGTTGTTCGCGAACTTCATGCTGATCTCCTCGAGGCTGAGCTGCCCGCGCAAGAAGATGTTCTTCGTCAGCATGTACTCGGCGCCGCCCGACAGCGTGAAGCCATACGTCGAGGCCTTGCCGTACTCCATCCCGTTGCCGATGTAGTACTGGCTGCTGCCGGCGGACAGCACGCCGAGAAAGCCGGCGTCGACGTCGATCACGATCTTCGGCATCAGCGGATAGCGGGCGAAGCCGCCGATCTCGACCATCGAGTACTGCACGTTGGGGATATCGACCGAGCTGCCGTCGGGAAGCGGGCTCTGCGAGATCAGGAAGCTCTGGTTCTGGTACATGAGCCGCCCGCCGAGCGCGATCTTGCCGAGCGCATAGCGATACACGGCGCCCAAGCCGTATGCCTCCGACACCGTCGCGAGCGTCGCGGTCGCGGTCATGTTCGTGGTCTGGTTCGTGTACTGCTTCTGCGAGCTGATGCGCAGCACGCGGTCGTACATGACCTCGATGCCGAGGTGGGACAGCGCGTCCGTGCGGTTGTGGTTGATGTCGAACGGATAGACCGTCGCGTCGACGTACGCGCCCGCGACCGGCACCGACTGCTTGTAGCCGGGCGGAATCTGCGGGCCGGCGAGCGCCGACGAGTACGAGAACGACAGATGGCGCGCGATGAACGACAGGCCGACCGCGGCGTCGATCGCGCGCTCGGTCGGCGCGAGCGGGTCGGCGACCGTCGCGCCCGGCTCGTCGGACGAGGCCTCCGCGCTCGCGTTATCGGAATCGTCGTCGCCCGACGCGACCTTCTTCTTCGCCTTCTTGTGGCTGCTGCTGTCGTCGTCGTCGCTGCTCGCCGAATCGTCGTCGCTCTTCGCCTTCTTCTTCGCCTTCGTGGCCGATGCGCTGTCGTCGTCATCGGAGGACGCCTTCTTCGCCTTCGCTGTCGACGCGCTGTCGTCGTCATCCGCCGCCGCCTTCTTCTTCTTGGCCTTGGCCGACGACGCGCTGTCGTCGTCGTCCGACGACGCGACCTTCTTCTTCTTCGACTTCGGCGACGAGTCGTCGCCCGAGTCGTCGTCGTCCGAGCTCTTCTTGCCGACCTTGTCGCCGCCCTTGTCCGCGTGCTTCGAGAACGCGCCGTGCTTGCTCGACGAATCGTCGTCGCTGCTCGCGCTGTCGTCGTCGTCCGCGGCTTTCTTCTTCTTCTTCTTCGACTTCGACGACGAGCTGTCGTCGCCGGAGTCTTCGTCGGCCGACGCGGTCTTCTTCGCCTTCTTCTTCGACGAGCTGTCGTCGGCCTCGTCGTCGTCGTCGCCGCCGCCGCCGTGGTTGGCCTCGAGCTCGTCGATCGCGCCGACCAGCTCGTCCTTGATGTCGCGCGCGGCCTTGCCGTCGAGGTGCGGGCCGTCGGCCTTGGTGTCGACCGGGTTGCCGACGATCTCGCCGCTCGTGCCGGCGCGCAGCTTGAGCCGCACGATGTACTCGTCGCGGCGCTTCTCGATCTTGCCGGTGACGACCCCGTCGATCTTGAGCTTCTTCGCGACCTTCTTGACGTTCTTCTCGGTGACCGTCGCGGCGTCGAGCTCCTCGGCCGTGCCGTTCCACTTGTCGGTCGGTACGACCGTGTTCGACTTCTTGAGCAGCTTCACGAGGTCGTCGTGAAATTTCTCGGCGTGCGGGCCCTCGAACTCGAGGACGACGATGCGCTTGCGCCCGCCTGCGTACGCGACGCTCGCCCAGAGGACGAGAGTCGCGACGAGCACCCACCACCTAATGCTCGATCTCGAAGTCCTCATTACCGTCATTGCCAGCTCCCTTTTCAGGTCCGGTCCAAGCTCGGTCTGCACTCCCGGCCACACCTCGGAACAACAACGCGAAGTCGGACGGGCTCGTCGCCTGCTTGACTGCCTCCTCGTACGTGACGAGGCGCTGCTTGACGAGCCCCGCCAGGCTCTGATCGAACGTGACCATGCCGTACGGATGTAGCCCCTCCGAGATCGCGTCCTTGATCTCGCGGGTACGCAGCGGATCCTCGATCATCTCGCGGATGCGCTCGGTGTTGACCATGATCTCGAGCCCCGGGACCATGCCCTTGCCGTCGGCGCGCGGCAGCAGGCGCTGCGACACGACGCCGCGCAGCACGCTCGCGAGCGTCAACCGAGCTTGTTGCTGCTGGTGAGTGGGAAACATCGACACGATGCGGCTGATCGTCTCGGTCGCGTCGACCGTGTGCAGCGTGGACAGCACGAGGTGGCCGGTCTCGGCCGCGGTCATCGCGATCTGACAGGTCTCGAAGTCGCGCATCTCGCCGACCAGGATCACGTCGGGATCCTGGCGCAGCGCGGCGCGCAGCGCACGCGCGAACGACATCGTGTCGAACCCGAGCTCGCGCTGGTTCAAGACCGAGCGCTTGTCGCGGAACGTGTACTCGATCGGGTCCTCGATCGTGACGATGTGGTAGGCGTGCTGCGTGTTGAGCGAGTCGATCATCGCGGCGAGCGTGGTCGACTTGCCGGAGCCGGTCGCGCCGGTGACGAGCACGATGCCGCGGTGCGCGTTCGCGAGCTCGAGCACGGTCGGCGGCAGGTTCAGCCGATCGAACGGCGGCACTTCGGGCGGGATCAAGCGCATCACCATGCCGACCGAGCCGCGCTGCTGGAACATGTTGACGCGGTACCGCACGCCATCGGGCGTGCCGTAGGCGAGATCGATGTCGAGGTTCTGCTCGAAGTCGGCGCGCTGCCGCTCGTTCATCATGTGAACCGCGAACTGCGCGATCGCCTCGCGGGTGAGCGCCGGCACGTCGCGGATCGTGCGCAGCTCGCCCTTGATGCGAAAGATCGGCGGCAGGCCGGCCTTGAGGTGGACGTCCGACGCACCGAGCTGGCGAGCCGCGGCTAGCACGCGGTCGAGGATCTGACTCATCGCCGGTTGGATCAGGGTACCACACCGACTCGGCCGGTTCCCGCGCCAGGATGAGGCGCCGGCAAGCTCGCTGAGTTACGCTAGCGCGGGGATGCGCTGCCCGAGCTGCGGCACCGATAACGCACCGGATTCCCGCTTCTGCGGCGGTTGCGGCGCGCGGTTCGGCAGCGTCGAGCACCGCGTCGCGCCCACGGCCAAGATCTCCGACGACGCGCCGTACCCGCAAGCCGCCGCGCCGGCTGCCCGCGCGGTGTCGCAACCATCGCAACCGCCGTTGCCCATCCCGCGACCCGCGTCGGTGCCCCCTGCGGCGCAGGGCTCGCAGCCGCCTCACGTGCCGAAGCCGGCGTCGAGCTTCGCGCGCACGACGCCGCGCCCGCGCAGCGCGATGTCGGGCTCGATCAAGGTGCCGCGCCGACCGATGGGGCTGATCGTGCTCGTCATCGTCATCGACCTCGCGCTCGCGGGCACCGGCGCCGCGTTGCTCGCCAAGGGCCTGTCGCGCAACACCCCCTCGCCCGCGCCGGCTGCCGTAAAATGACCAGGTCATGACGATCGACTCCGGCTCCTATCGCAGCGTGCATTCCGGCGCTCACGCTTCGCTGGTCGGAGTCGAGGTGCTCGTGCTCGACGGCGACGAGCGCGTCCACGCCGGGATCGCACAGCTGCTGTCGGAGGCCAGCCTGCACGTCACCTGCACCGACGACCCGGAGCGCGCGCTCGGCCTCGTCGACCGCCAGTTCTTCTCGGTCGCGCTCGTCGACATCGACACGCCGACGCCGCGCGCCGGCATCGCGACGATCGAGCGGATCAAGCGCAAGTCGCCGACCACGATGGCGATCGCGATGACGCCGCGGCGTTCGTTCGACGACGCGGTCGATGCCGTCCGCGCCGGTGCGGTCGATCTCGTCTTGAAGGCGCCCGAGTCGGTCGCCTACTTGAAGGATCGCGTGCTCGACGCCGCGGGCCGCTCGGTCGGCAAGCGCGAGGTCGACACCGTGCTCGACGACATCAAGCGCGTGCACGAGGAGTTCCTGCAGCGCTTCATGGAGGCCGAGCGGCGCGCGACCGATCTGTCGGATCAGATCGCGGGCCGCGATCTTTCGCGCATGATCAACCTCGACGAGCTGCGCGTGCTCGTCATCGACGAGGCCGACGACTTCGTCGAGTCGATGACCGAGGCGAAGCCCAAGGGACTCGCGTTCGTGCACGCGACGAGCGGCGGCGAAGGGCTCGACCGCTCGAGCACCGGCACGTTCCACTACGCGATGATCGCCGAGGACACGAGCGACTTGCCCGCGAAGACGATCGCGCGCACGATCCGCAACCAGCAGCCCGACACGGTCGTGCTCACGTTCCTCGGCCCGGCCGACAACGGCCACGTCGAGCTCGTCGAGACCCACGGCACGCGCACGATCGTGAAGCCGTTCACCGATCCGCAGCAGCTGCTCGCGCGCATCGACGAGCTCGCCGAGGCGTGGCGCGCGAAGGCGAAGGAGCGCCGCTACGTGCAGGCGTTTCGCGAGCGCCACTACGACTTCCTGCGCCGCTACGTCGAGATCAAGACGAAGATCGATCGCGCGATCAACGAGGGTCCGGGCTGAGAGCCGGGCCGCGAGCGCGCTGACGCCGTGTCAGTGCGCGGGCGTGATCGTGATCGTCACCTCGGTGTGCACCGAGCGCTTGCCGGAGCGCTTGATCGAGCTGCCGGGTGGCGGATCGATCTTCTCGACCGCGAACTCGTGATCCGATCGATACCCGATCTGGAAGCCGCCCCCGGGTATCTGCTCGACGTGCACCGGCTCGTCCTGCGCCATCATCGCCATCGCCTGCTGCAGCTGCTGGGCTGCAGGCCCGTACGACGCCCACTGCGCGGCGGTGTTGAGCGACAGGTTGCCCATCGAGCCCGCGAGCGTCGCGGCCATCGCGACCGCCGCTTTCGTCGTGTCCACCGAGGCGTCTTTCGATTTCAGCGTGCCCTTGCCGCCGCCCGCTTTCCACTGCGGGTCGACGACGATGTTGCCGTGGTCGGTCTTGCGCGTGTAGTCGAAGCCGAAGTGCACCTGCGGCGTGTCGAGATCGGCGTGGGCCGTCGCGTTCGAGTCCTCGTCGTCCTTGCAGCCGGTCGTGTGGCTGGACGCGTGGAAGTCGTAGCCGCCGCCGCCGTCGAGCGACCTGCCATCGACCTGCGCCTCGTTGCCGTCGTCGGAGAGCGGCACGCGCTTCGACGACACGTGGACCTGCACGCTCAGGCTCATGTCACCGGTCGTCGTCTTGTTGCACGTCGCGGGGACGATGCCGACGTCCTTGCGCTGCTCGGTGATCGTGCGCTTGTAGATGACGTCGATGCTGGCGAGCTTGTCGGCGAGCGCGGCGGAGGGAACGAGGAGCGCTACTACGACCACGGTACGGCGGAACATCCGTGGCACTCTACCCCACGCGGCTCACTCGCCGATAGCGCGCTGCGGACACCACGCCGCACATTTCGCGTTGCAGTTGGCCTGCTCGCTCGAGTCGCGCGTCCCGCACATGTACTGGCACGACTCGACCGTGTCCTCGCCGGTGTGCGCGCGGCACTGCTTCTCGGCGACCTCGTACTCCGACGGGCCGCTCGAGCCGCCGCCGAGGTCGACGCCGCCGTCCCGGAGGTCCCAGTGCATGAGCTTGGGGCTCGACGCGAAGCGATCGCCCGGATCGGCCTGCAGCAGGCAGGTCGCGGTGCCGCACGCGTGCACCCACCTGCTGCCCCAGTCGTCGAGCAGGCGCGCGTCGGCGCCGAACAGGCCGCGGGTGAGCGCGTCCTCGATCGCGGCCTCGTCCTTGCTGATCGAGTAGAACGCCTTCTGACGGGGCGTCGCCGCCATGCCATGCACGAGGACCGGCATGTCGCGCGTGATGTTCGCGAGCGTGCCGAGCGCGCCTCGATCGCCGAGCAAGAACGCGAGGGCGGCATCGTAGCCGGCGCGCCGCTGCGTGAGGTCGGCCGCGGCCTCGCACTCGGCCATCTGGGCGCGCAGCGCGGCGTCGCGGGGATGGGCGGCGACCGCGGCGCGGAAGCCGGCCGGCACCAGGCCGGGCGCGCGCTGCTCGATCGCGATCACGCGGTCGACGGCTGCATCGGCGGCGAGCGCGAAGTCGCGCTTGGGCGGCTTCTTGTGCTCGGCGGCGAAGTGGCGGTGCGCGTAGACGCCGGGCGTGACGAAGTCGGCCGGGATGACGTCGACCGACCGCTTGCCGCGATCCTGCGACAGATCGCGCGGGCAAGCCGGCATCACCGCGGTCTCGGGGGCCGCCGGGGCGGCACGCGCGGCCGGTGCCGCGCCGGCGGGTCCGGGCTGGGCCTCGGCCGTGGCGGCGGGAGCGGGTGGCGGTGCAGCCGAACGCTGCGGCGGGAACAGCGGGACGAGCGTGCACCCCGAGGCGATAACGAGCGGGAACAAATGACGCATGTCCAGGGGACGCGGCGAGTCCCCCGGTCGTCTCGCGGTGGGTAGGTAACAACCTCGCGACTCGCGATCAGCCCCGCCCCGTATACTGCCGCCATGGTCGCGCCTCGGACCGTCGTCATCGTCAACCCGAACTCGCAGGGCGGCAAGCTCGGCAAGCGCTGGCCGGAGCTCGCCGAGCTGATCGGGCGCGCGTTTCCGTTCGACGCGGTGATGACGAAGGCGCCCGGCGATGCGACGCGGCTCGCGCGCGAGGCGCTGCGCGCCGGAACCGAGCGCGTCGTCGCGGTCGGCGGCGACGGGACGATCAACGAGGTCGTCAACGGCTTCTTCGACGACGACGCCAAGCCGATCGCGCCCGAGGCGAGCCTGGGCCTCGTGCCGTACGGCACCGGCGGCGATTTCCGGCGGACGATGAACATCCCGATCGCGACGGTCGATGCCGCGCGGCTGATCGCGTCGGGCGTTCGGCGCAAGATCGACATCGGCCGCCTCGATCTCACCGCGCGCGACGGCACGAAGACGCGGCGGATGTTCGCGAACATCGCGTCGTTCGGCGTGTCGGGCGTGGTCGACCGGCTCGTCAACGAATCGGGCAAGAAGCTCGGGCGGCTGTCGTTCGCGGTCGCCACCGCGCGCGCGACGTGGTCGTACCGCAACCAGCGCGTCCAGCTCGTGTTCGACGGCGACCCGAAGTCGCGCGTCGAGACCACGATCAACACCGTCGCGGTCGCGAACGGGCGCTACTTCGGCGGCGCGATGATGGTGGCGCCGAATGCGGAGGTCGACGACGGGCTGTTCGACGTGGTGTGCCTCGGCGACTTCCACTTCGGCGACCTCTTGAAGAGCGGGCGCCGGCTGTACAAGGGCACGCACCTGTCGATGGACAAGGTGACGACGCGGCGCGCGCGCGTGGTCGAGGCCGAGGGCATCGACGCGGCGGCCGTCGTCGAGCTCGACGTCGATGGCGAGTGCCTCGGGCAGCTGCCCGCGCGCTTCGAGCTGGTGCCCGGCGCGGTGTGGATGATCGCTCCCGTGGGTGGGGCAGAGCCCCACCCGCTCGGTTTCGGGCCGGCCTCGGGCGCGAGCTGATGCTCCGGGTGGTCCACGGCAACCGCGTCGAAGCGCTCTACGGCGCGCTCGAGGCCGCGTTGCCGGCGTGCGACCCGTTCGCGCCGTCGACGATCGTCGTCGGCAGCCGCCTGGTCGCGCGCTGGCTGTCGCGCGAGGTCGCGCTGTCGCGCGGCGTCGCGGCGGGGCTCGAGCTCGTCACGTTCGACGCGTTCGTCGCGACCACGTGGGCGGGCGATGCGGCCGCGCGCGATGCCGGGCTCGTGCCGCTCGATCGGGCGCAGCTCGCGGCCGCGATCGCGTCGGTGCTCGCCGACGATCGCGTCGCCGGCGCGCTGCCCGCCGTCGCGGCGTACCTCGCGGCCGCAGACGATCGTGGCGATCGCGCCGGCCCGCGCCGCGTCCAGCTCGCCGACCGCGTCGCCGGTGTGATCTGGCAGTACGCGCTGACGCGCCCGGACTGGATGCCGGCGCTCGCGACCGGCCGCGTGCCCGACGAGCTCGCCAACGACGACACCGCCCGCTGGCAGGCGACGCTGTTCGCCGCGGCGCTCGCGCGCGCCGGCGCCGCGCGCGACGCGACCGTCGCACCGCTGCCGATGCTGCCGTGGGCGCGCCGCCGCGCCGGATTGCCGGCGCCGCGCGGCGAACGGGCGGTGAGCGTGTTCGGCATGTCGTATCTGTCGCGCGCGCAGCTCGAGGCGCTGAGCGACCTCGCGGCGACGACGCCGGTCACCGTCTACATGCTCGATCCGTGCGAGCTGTTGTGGGACGACATCGCGGCGCGCCGCGCCGATTCCGAGCAGCCGCTGCTCGCACAATGGGGCCGCGCCGTGCAAGGCACGATGGCCGCGCTCGTCGAGCGCAGCGGCGGCGACGTCGACGGTGCGTTCGTGGGCGAGCCTGCGCGCACGGCTGTCCACGCTCTGCTCGGCGACATCGCCACGCTGGCCGGCGCCCGAGGCCCGACGCCCGACCGCCCCGGATTATCCGTCCTCGCCTGCCCGAACGCGCGCCGCGAGATCGAGCAGGTCGCCGCCGAGGCGCGCGCGCGGCTCGATGCCGATCCGTCGCTGCGCGCGCACGAGCTCGCGGTGTGGATCGCGAGCGATGCGCTGCGCTACCTCGCGCTCGCGCCGTCGGCGTTCGAGGCGGTCGGCGTGCCGTTCCACCTGATCGACGCGCCGATCGACGATCGCGGGCGCATCGGCGAGCTCGTGCTCGCGCTGCTCGACCTGCCGACGAGCGCGATGACCCGCCGCGACGTGCTGCGCGTGATGACGCACCCGGCAGTGCTCGCCGGCTATCCCCACGTCGACGCCGAGGACTGGGTGCGCTGGACCGAGCAGCTCGGCATCGTGCACGGCGCGAACGCCGACGCGCACGCCGGCACGTACCTCGCCGCGCATCCCGACAAGTTTCACTGGGATCAAGGCGTGCGCCGGCTCGCGCTCGGCGCGTTCATGGTCGGCGACGCGGCGAGCGGGCGCGGCCCGGCCGCGATCGGCGGGCTCGAGGTCGTGCCCGAGCCGGTGCGTCCCGATCAGCAACCGAGCGCGGCGACGTACGCGTTGCTCGTGCGCTCGCTGTGCGCCGACGCGGCGTGGCTCGCGAGTCACGAGGCACCGCTCGCCGGCTGGGCCGCGATCTTCGTCGGGCTCGTCGACGCCTACGTCACGCGGCCGCGCACCGCACGAGCCGGGGTCGACCGCGCGAGCGAGCTCGAGCGCGTGCGCGCGATGCTCGCCGGCCTCGCGCACGTCGATCTCGATGGCCGGCCGGTCGGGTTTCGCGAGGCACGCGAGCACGTCGTGCGCGAGCTCGAGGACGCGCATGCCGATCGCGGCGAGCCGCTCGCGGCGGGCGTGATGATCGCGCCGCTCCAGGCGATGCGCGCGGTGCCGGCGCGCGTCGCGTTCGTGGTCGGGCTCGCCGAGGGCGCGTTCCCGGCGGGCGAGCTGCCGAGCGCGCTCGACGTGCGGCGCACCGCGCGGCCGGGCGACGTCTCGCCGCGCGATCGCGATCGCCACGCGTTTTTCGAGGTCGTGCTCGGCGCACGCGACGAGCTCGTGCTGTCGTACGTCGCGATGGAGGCCAAGAGCGGCGAGCCGCTCGGGCCGTCGTCGGTCGTGCTCGAGCTCGCCGACGCGCTCGCGCCATATCTTGCCGATGACGTGGTGTCGAGCCGCACCGCGCTCGCGCGGATCTCGCGGCGCGTGGCGCTGCATCGCCACGCCGACGGTGGCGCGCTGCCGCCCGTGGTCGAGCGCGAGCGGTGGGCCGCGCGCGTCCGCGACGCCGCACGCGCCCACCTGCGCGCGCGCGGTCACGACGTGCCCGACGAGGATGGCATGCTCGCGCTGGTTCCCGCGCCGTTGCGCGACGCGCTCGGGCTCGTCGCCGCACCAGACGAGCGCGCCACCGCAGCGCCCGATCGGCCGATCTCGCTCGCGAGCCTGCGCGCGTTCCTCGAATCGCCCGTGCAGGCGTGGGCGCAGGTCGTGCTCGGCCTCGACGAGTTGCCCGACGGCGAGACGATCGATCACAGCGACGAGCCGTTTCACCTCGACCGTCCGACGCGGGCGCAGATGCTCCGCGAGGTGCTGGCCGCGATGCTGCTCGATCCGAGCCGCGAGCCGGGCGCGCACTACGACGCGGTCGCGCGCGACCTCGAGCTGCGCGGGCAGTTTCCGGTCGGCGTGTTCGGCGATGCCGCGCGCGCGAGAGACCTCCGCACGCTGGACCACTGGCGCGCCGCGCTCGGCCCGATCGAGGTCGGCGCGATCACGCGGCTCGCATTCGGGCGCTCGCGCGGGCAAGCCGAGCTGATGCCACCGCTCGAGCTCGAGCTGTCCGGAGGCCGGACGGTTCGCCTGGTCGGCCAGACCGAGCTGCTCGCGCGCGGCACGCACGCGAAGTCGGCAAGCCCCGGCTCTGCCGGCGCGCGCAGCAACGCGGAGCGGTGCGCGGTGTCGATCGTCCCGATCCTGGGCGAGCTCAAGACCAAGTCGCGCTACCACCTGCGCGGCGCGCTCGATCACGTCGTGCTCGCCGCGGCCGGACTCGCGAATACCGGCCACTCGCACGTCGTGTTCGACGGCAAAGGCCACCGGATCGAGATCGAGCACGGCGCGTGGTCGCGAGACGAGGCGCGCGCGTACCTGCGCGGGCTCGTCGAGGAGCTGCTCGACATGCCGCACGGCTATCTGTTGCCATTCGAACAGCTCGTGCGCGCGAGCCACGGCGAACGCGGCGCGCGGCCGTATGACGAAGATCGCGCGCTCGGCTACGGTCCGATCGAGCGGTCCGACGGCCTGGCGCCGCCCGACGACGCGACCGCGATCGCGGAGCGCCGGCTCGCGCCGCTCGTCACGCGCATGCGCGGGGAACACGGTTTCGGAGGCAGGCGGTGACCGTCGTGCGCTTTCCGCGGCCCGAAGCGCTGCCGGCGGCGGGCGAGCGCTTCGTCGTGGTCGAGGCGTCGGCCGGCACCGGCAAGACGTTCTTCCTCGAGCATCGCGTCGCCGACTTGATCCTCGCCGGCGTGCCGCTCGGCGAGATCCTGCTCGTCACGTTCACCGACAAGGCGGTCGCCGAGCTGCGCGTGCGCGTGCGCGATCTACTCGACCGCATGGCGCGCGCGACGACATCGTGCGCCGATGCGAGCGCGTGGCAGCTCGACGACGCGGCGCGCGTGCGGCTGCGCGCCGCGATCGGCGCGTTCGATCACGCGCAGATCTTCACGATCCACGGCTTCTGTCACCGCGTGCTCGTCGAGGACGCGTTCGCGGCGCGCCGGCTGTTCGACCAGCGCCAGGTCGCCGACGAGGACGCGTTCGCCGATGCGTTCGCCGCGCTCCTGCGCGAGCGGTTCGCGACCGAGGCGCCTGATCGCGATCTGCTCGCGCTCTACCTCGAGGCCGAGCAGCCCGAGCACACGGTCGACACGCTGCGCACGCTCCTGCTCGCGTGCGCGCGTTCGGGCGGCGTACCGCGGCGCCGCTTCGATCCCGCGCGCTCGCTCGCGCTCGCCGACGCGCTGGCGGCGCGGTTCGGCACCAGCGAGCTGCGCGCGCGCGTCCTGGCGCAGATCTCGAGGCAGAAGCACAATGCCGCGAGATGGCTCGAGCAGCTCGCCGACGCGCTCGCGGTCATCGATCCCGTACGGCCGACGACCGTGCTTGCCGCGTGCGACGCGCTGCGCGAGCCCGCGCGCAAGCTGCTCGACTACCTGCCGGCGAGCGAGGCCGCGGCGGTGCTGCGCGACGCGTGCGGCGAGCTCTCGCTCGACGAGGCGATCGCGGCCGAGCTGTTGCCGCACGTGATCGCGCGCGTCGGCGCCGACAAGGCCGAGCGCGGCCTCTACGACTACGACGACATGCTGCGGCTCGTGCGCGACGCGGTCGTCGGCGCCGGCACCGCGCCCTCCGGGCGCGAGCTCGCGGCCCGGCTGCGCGCGCGCACGCCGTGGGCGATGATCGACGAGTTCCAGGACACCGATCCGGTGCAATGGGACATCTTCCGCACGGTCTGGATGCACGACGAGGCGAGCGGTCTGTGCATCGTCGGCGATCCGAAGCAGGCGATCTACGGCTTTCGCGGCGCCGACGTCCAGACCTACGTGCAGGCGCGCGACGAGCTCGTGCGCACCGGCGCCGCGCGCGTCGTGCTCGCGGTCAACCGGCGATCGACCGCGCCGCTCGTCGAGGCCGTCAACGAGCTGCTGGCCGGCGGCGCGCCGCTCGCCACACCGCTGCTCTCGGGTTCGATCGCGTACGACCACCCCGTGGACGCGAGCGGCGACATCGAGCACGACGGCACCCGCCCGCCGGTCACCGTGTTCGCGCTGCATGGCGCCGGCCGCGAGCCGAACCGCGAGGCGCTCGCCGGCGCGATCGGGGCCGAGATCGAACGGCTGCGCGCGTCGCCGCCGGCGTGGCGCGTGCGCGGCGAGCTGCGGCCGTTCGCGCTGGGCCAGTGCCTGGTGTTGACGCGCACGAACAAGGAGAGCGCGGCGATCGCGGCGGCGCTGCGCGCGCGCGGGCTGCCGTGCGAGCTGCGCGAGGCCGATCACCTGTTCGAGACGCGCGAGGCTCACGAGCTCGCAGCCGTGCTCGCCGCGGTTGCCGCGCCCCGCGACCGCAGCGCGCGCATGCGTGCGTTGCGCACGCGCTTCTTCGACGTGCCGTGGGCCGAGCTGATGACCGTCGTCGACGCGCCCGACCATCATCCGCTGATCGCGCGGCTGTACGACTGGGCCGGGCTCGCCGGTCACCGCGCGTACGAGGTGCTGTTTCGCCGGCTCGTCGAGGACAGCCGCTACTCCGAACGCGCGCTCGTGCTCGGCGGCGGCGAACGCGCGCTCGTCAACACGTGGCACTTGATCGAGCTGCTCTCCGAAGAGGTCGCGCGCTCGCGCGGCGACCTCCACGAGCTGGTCGCGCAGCTGCGGCGGTGGATCGCCGACGGCATGCCCCACGTCGACGATCGCGACGTGCAGCGCGTCGAGACCGACGGCGATGCGGTGCGCGTGCTCACGATCCACAAGGCGAAGGGCCTCGAAGCGCCGTACGTGTTCGTGTTCGGCTGCGCGAGCCCGCCGCCGAGCACGCCGGTCGTCGCGCTGCGCGACACCGCCGCCGGCCGCGGCCGCGCGCTCGTCGTCGGCCGTACGGACGAGGCGGTCGCGGCGCGTGTCGACGCCGAGGTCGACGGCGAGCACGAGCGGCTCGCGTACGTCGCGCTGACACGGGCGCAGGTGCGGCTATACCTGCCGCTGTACGGCGAGAACGTGCTCAAGGGTCGCTCCATGTACGAACCGATCCAGCGCTGCCTGCGCCCGCTCGCGGCGCGCCCTCACCCGCGCCTCGAGGTCATCGACGTCGCGGTCGGCGTGCCGTCCGCACCGCTCGCGCCGCCCGACGCGCTCGCCGATCTCGACGTGCCACCGCCGCCCGCACCGGCCGCGCTCGCGGCGATCGCCGGAGCCCGTGCCGGCCTCGCGACGGTGTCGTACACGCGCATCGCGCACGCGCACGGCGATGCGCGCGCCGGCTCACCCGCGCTCGCGATCGATCCGGCCGAGCTCAACGCCGACGACGATCGCGATCGACGCGACCTCCGCGTCGCGCCGGGCGAGCTGCCGCCGGGCGCGGATACCGGCCTGTTCCTGCACGACGTGCTCGAGCTCGCCGACGTCGACGGCGTACGGCGCGCACCCGACGCGGCGGCGTGGGCCGAGACCGCGCGCGACCTGCTCGTCGACCGCGCGCGCGCCCGCGGGATCGATTCCGCGTACCTGCCGCACGCCGCGCGGGTCGTCTACGACACGTTGACCCAGCCGTTGCGCGTCGCGAACGGCGACGCGCTGCCGCCGCTCGTGCAGTCGCGCGCGCTCGCGCGCGAGGTCGAGTTCGCGTATCCGATCGCGGGCGAGCCGTGTCGCGCGCTCGTGCGCGGTTTCATCGACGCGCTCGCGGTGTGGGACGACGAGCTATGGGTCGTCGACTACAAGAGCGACGTGCTCGAGGGCGCCGACCTCGCGCGTGCCGCCGCCGATCGCGTCGAGGAGCGCTACGCCGCGCAGCTCAAGCTGTACGCGCTCGCGGCCGCGCGCGTGCGCGGTGCGCGGCCGCTGGCCGGGCTCGTGTTCGCGTTCGTGCGCTACGGCATCGCGGTGACGGTCCGGACGTCGGACGACCAGCTCGCGGCGTGGACGCGCTGGCTCGCCGAGCTGCCGCTGGAGGCTGGATGAGCGACGACGAGCGAATCCCTCGACACGGGAGCGATCAGCCGCTGCACCCGCGCGGCACGGTGCGCGCGCGCTTCGCCGGCGCGACGCAGGCCGACGCCGACGCCGCGTTTCGCCGGCTCGGGCTGGGCGCGCGCCGCTGCGACCTCGGCGACGAGGGCCTCTACCTCGCCGAGGAGCTGGTCGCGGCCGATCGCTGGCTCGGCGGGACCGATCCCGAGGCGCTCGGCATCCTCGTGCTCGCGCTGATGGTCGCGCAGCGCCAGGGCTCGACCCGGCTGCCGCTCGATCTACCCTCTGCACCACTGCGCGGTGCTGCGCGCCCCGGCGGAGCCGGGGCTTTCGAACCGCGCGAGCTGCGCACGCTCGTCGAGGGCATCATCCACGCCGGCGGGCTCGAGCTCGATGCCGCGCGCATCGTCAAGCGCATCGCGAGCCTGACCGCGGCGCCGCGGTTCGGCTCGGTGCTCGGCGCCGGCGATGCGAGGCTGCCGCTCGTCGTCGACGACCACTGTCTGTACACCGAGCATTCGCGCTGGCTCGAGCAGCGCGTCGCCGCGCGCATCGCGGCGCGCCTGGCCGCGCCCACTCGCGACGTGCGGCCGGTGCTCGACGCGAAGCTGTCGCCCGAGCAAGCGCGCGCGGTCGAGCTCGCGCTCGGTTCGTCGCTGTCGGTGATCACCGGCGGGCCGGGCACCGGCAAGACGCTCGTCGCCGCCGCGATCGTGCGCAGCTTGCGCGCGGCCGGCGTCGCGCACGTCGCGCTCGCCGCGCCGACCGGCAAGGCGGCGAACCGGCTGACCGAGGTCATCGCGTGCGAGCTGCCCGACGCACCGCCGGTCGCGGTCACGCTGCATCGCTTGCTCGGCTACAGCCCGCGTGGATTTTCCCATCAGGCGTCGAGCCCGCTGCCGGTCGGCGCGCTGATCGTCGACGAAGCGTCGATGCTCGATCTCGAGCTCGCGGACGCGCTGCTCGACGCGCTGCCGGCGCACGCGCCGCTCGTGCTCGTCGGCGACGCGCACCAGCTGCCCGCGGTCGACGCCGGCCGCATCCTCGCCGATCTGTGCGAGGTCGCCGGACGCGTCGCGACGCTCGAGCACAGCTACCGCATGGATTCCGACGATCCTCGCGGCCGCGCCGTGTACGAGGCCGCGCGCGCGATCCACGCCGGCGACATCCAGCCGCTCGTCGAGCGCTCGCGCACGCGGACGCCCGGCGCGCTCGCGTTCTCCGGCGTCGAATGGGTCGACAGCACGCGCGCGCCGGCCGCGCGGGCCGTCGCCGAAGCCGTGTGGCACCACTTCGACGGCCCCCGCGCGCAGGACCTCGCGAACGCGACCGTGTTCCGCTTCGTCGGCGGCCGCATCGATCCGGCGCAGGAAGCCGAGCTCGAGCGGCTGTGGCGGCTCGCGAGCCGGGCGCGGATCTTGACCGTCACGCGCGGCTTGCCGAGCGGCGCCGACGCGCTCAACGCGTACCTCCACGAGCTCGCGCTCGCGCGTACGTCGACCACGGCGCGCCCCGAGCACGTGCCCGGCGAGCCGGTGATCGTCACGGCGAACGATTACGCGCGCGGCTTGTTCAACGGCGATCAAGGCCTCGTCGTACGCGCCGACGAAGGCGAAGGCCGCCACCGTTATCGCGCGGTGTTCCGCGTCGGTGGCGCGTTCCGGCCGTTCGCGCTCGAGGCGCTGCGCGATCACCTCGAGCTCGCGTGGGCGCTGACCGTGCACAAGAGCCAGGGCAGCGAGCTCGACGCCGTCGCGCTCGTCTTGCCCGACGACGATCTGCCGCTCGTCACGCGCGAGCTGATCTACACCGGCATCACGCGCGCGCGCACGTCGGTCGTCGTGTGCGGCCCACGCGCCGTGCTCGCCGCCGGCGCGCGCCGCACCGCGCTCCGCCACTCCGGGCTCGCCGCCCGCATCCGCGCTACGCTGCGGCCGTGAGCGAGTGCGACCACCGCGACCGCCGCGACGGCATCTGCACGGCGTGCGGCCACTGCCTGCACGAGCTCGTCTTGAACGGCGCGTGCTTCTACTGCGGCACGACCGAGCTCGATCCGATCGCGATGTCGCCGAAGCCGGTGCCCGCGCTCGTGCCGCCGGATCGGCTCGCCCGCAAGAAGAGCTGATCGCACGTCGTCAGCGATCAGGCTCGAGTCGCGCCCTCTCGATCGACCGCGATCCCCATCGCCTGGTACCCCTTGTCGACGTACACGCACGTGCCGGTGATCCCGCTCGCGAGCGGGCTGCACAGGAATGCTGCGGTCACGCCGACCTCTTCCGCCGTGATCGGATCGGTGAGCGGCGAGTTGCGCGTCGTGTAGTCGAGCATCTGGTCGATGAACCCGATCGCGCTCGCCGCGCGCGACGCGTACGGGCCGGCCGAGATCACGTTGACGCGGTGGCCCCACTTGCGGCCGGCCTCGAACGCGAGCACGCGGGTATCGGACTCGAGCGCGGCCTTCGCCGACGACATGCCGCCGCCGTAGCCGGGCACGACGCGCTCGGCTGCCATGTACGACAGCGACACGAACGCGCCGCCGCGCCGCATGATCGGCCCGACGTGCTGCACGATCGACACCATCGAGTACGCCGACGCCGACACCGCGCCGAGGTAGCCGCGCCGCGACACCTCGAGCAGCGGCTTCTTGACCTCGGGGCCGTTCGCGAGCGAGTGGACGCAGATGTCGACGCCGCCGTCGGCCGCGAGCGCGGCCGCCATGCCGGAGATCGAGAAGTCGCCGGCGTCGCGATAGCGGCGGTTCTCCCGGAGCTCGGCCGGCGCGTCCTCGACCCGATCGAAATCCGCGTCGAGCGGGTAGATCTTCGCGAACTGAAGCTTCGTGCCGTTCGAGAGCTGCAGCGAGACGTCCAGCTTGCCCCGCTCGAGCAGGGTCCTGAAGATGCCGAGCGCCGGCGGCCATGTCGCGACCGAGACCGTCGCGCCGGCCTCGGCCAGCGCCTTCGCGATCGCGAAGCCGAAGCCGCCGTCGTCGGCCACGCCGGCGACCAGCGCGCGCTTGCCGGTGAGATCGATCTGCAACATGGCGGCACCCTCGCGCGAAACTCCTGGTTACGCAAGAGCGGCTGCGCGAGCGCTGATATACAAGCACGGTGAAAGATCGGCTGATGCGCGGCGCGGTTCGCGGCGCGATGGGAATGGACTGGTTCGTGCGGCTCGTCGCGCGCAAGCGCTCGCGCGGGCGCGATGCCGAGCTCGATCGCCAGGTCGCCGCCGCGCTCGAGTTCCAGCGCATCACGCGGATGCCCGCGCTCGACTCGATGGAGCCGGTCGCCGCGCGCAAGTACGCCGAGGACGGCATGTCGCCGCTCGATCTCGACGCGATCGCGATGGCCGAGGTGATCGACACGCATGTCGGATCGATCCCGGTGCGCATCTTCGTGCCCGAAGGCGCCGGCCCGCACTGGATCGTCTACTTTCACGGCGGCGGCGGCGTGATCGGATCGATCGCCGCGTCCGAGCCCGCGACGCGCTACCTCGCCGCGAACACGCGCGCGACGGTCGCATCGGTCGGCTACCGGCTCGGCCCCGAGGATCACCACCCGGCCGCGATCGACGACGCGCACGCCGCCTATGCAGCGCTCGTCTCGCGCGTGCCGGCCGGCGCTCGCGTCGCGGTCGCCGGCGACAGCTTCGGCGGCTTCCTGTCCGCACACGTCGATCATCGCGCGCGCCGCGCCCGCCAGCGCGTACCCGACTTGCAGGTGCTGATCTATCCGATCGTCGATCTCACGCTGACCTCGCCGTCGATCGAGCGCTTCGCCGACGGATACTTGTTGACGAAGTCGATGATGCACTGGTTCCGCGACAACTACCTGAAGGCCAGCGACGACCCGCGCGATGCCTCGCCGAGGTTCTGGCCCGACGCCGAGCTCGCGGGCAGCGCGCCGGCGGTGGTCGTCACGGCCGGCTTCGATCCGCTCGTCGATGAAGGCGATGCCTGGGCAGAACGCCTCGCCGGCGCGGGCGTCACCGTGCGCCACCGGCGGGAGCCGTCGCTCGTGCACGGGTTCCTGTCGCTCGCCGGCGCGATCGACGAGGCGCGCGCCGCCACCGATCGGATCTGCGCCGACATCGTCGACATGTTGCGAAGCTGATACGATCACATCGTGCGCGTGCTGATCGCGGTGGCGGACGTCGGGCAAGGCGTCCAGCTCGAGGAAGCGCTGCAGCAGGCGAACTTCACCGCGAAGTGGAGCGACGCACACGCCGATGGCCCGATCGCGAGCGCCGGCCCGAGCGTCTCGCCGGTGCTCTCGGCGCCCGAGGTCGTCGTGCTCGATGCCGATCGGCTCGGCGACCGGCTCGGCGCGGTCGCCGACGCGTGGCGCGATCACGATGCGGTGCCCGGTGTCGTCGCGATCGGCTCGTCGGCAGAGGCGCGCGAGCACGCGCCGCACGCGCGCGTCACGTTGCTCGCACCGACCGCGTCGATCGCGACGGTCGGCGCCGCGCTGCGCGAGGCGGTCAAGCTGCGGCTCGCGAGCGGCATGCGGTGGCCGGTGTTGCGCGCCGCGCTCAAGCTGCAACCGTCGCCGAACGAGCCGGCCGCGTGGGGCGTGACGATCCTGCACGCGCGCAACGTCGAGCTCGAGATCGCGCGCTCGGCGCTGCGCTGGCACGCCGGCTCGTACGCGACGCCGACCGAGCGGTTCGCGCACCTGCGCGAGGAGCGCGTGCTGTCGGTGCCCGAGCAGGAGACGTCGGCGCGCATCGACGGCACGCTCACCGTGCAGACGCTCGTCAAGGCCGGCCCGCTCGACGCGCAGGCGACCGTGCGCCTGCTGTGGGCGCTGGTGTCGATGGGCGCCGTCGATCTCACGCCCGAGGTGCGCGACGTCGCGACGCCCGCGCGGCGCGGGCTCGCCGAGATCCGCGATCACCTGCGCGCGCGCACGAAGCGCCTCGAGCACTCGACGTACTACGACGTGCTCGAGCTGACGCCGCTCGCCGAGTTCCACGAGATCGAGCGCGCATATCGGCTCGTATCGTGGCGCTACTCGCCGCAAGCGCTCGCGCGCTACGACCTCGCCGAAGTCGCGGCGCTCGGGCAGCCGATCTGGGACTACGTCGAGAAGGCGCGCTCGATCCTCGTCGACGACGCCGAGCGCGGCCGTTACACCGATTACCTGCGCAAGAACTTGAAGACGATGAAGACGATGTGGGCGATCGAGGTGCCCGCGATCAAGGCCGCGGCGGAGGCCTTCGCGCGCGGCCAGCGCACGCTCGCCGAAGGTGACGCGCACCGCGCGATGAGCGAGCTCGCGATGGCGTGCCGCCATCATCCCGGCCATCCCGAGTACGAAGCGAACCTCGCGTGGGCGCGGTTTCGCGTCGAGGTCGCGTCGGGAAAGGACCAGCAGACGACCGCCCGCGCGCTGCGCGAAGGCGTCGAGCAGTGGCTCGTCGGCCGCCGGCCGTGGCCGCGCGCCCTCGTCGCGCTCGCGCTGCTGTGCGCCGCCGGCAACGACGCCGACGCCGCGCGCTGGCATCTACACATCGCGTTAACAATCGACCCGAACCTGCCCGCTGCACAGCAGTTAGCGCACCGGCTCGGGATCCGGCGATGAAGTCTTAATGCAAAGCGCGATACGCGAGTGGCTATCTAGCGGGCATGCGCTACCTCCAGGTCACACTCGCCGCGCTCCTCGCATTCGCCACCACGACCGCACGCGCTCAGCCGGGCCCGAGTAACCTCAACATCGAGGATCGCTCGACGGTCGACCTCGACGGCAACATTCAGGACCACTGGATAGCGCGCGACGCGAGCGGCCTCGCGCTCGATCCCGAGCAGTTCTACCGCGACGTCGGTCGCCCCGATCTCGTCGACGCGCGCGCGCGCCGGCACGACATCGCGATCGGCACCCTCGCCGGCGGGATCGCCCTCGCCGGTGTCTCGATCTACTTCGTCACGCAGGCGGCGTCGTCGCAGCCGAGCTCGCAGTATTGCGATCCGTCGCAGCTGTCGTTCTCGCAGTTCGGCGCGTGCGGCCAGGGAAATCTGGCTGCGGCGCAATCCGCGGCGAACACCGGACAGACCAACATGCTGTACGCGATGGGCACCGGCATCGCGAGCGCGGCCGCGCTCGGCGTCTCGCTCTACCTGTTCACCCACCCCGAACCGATCTCGGAGCTCGAAGCGGAGCAGCTCGCGGCGCAGGCCAATCGCCGCCACATCACCGGCGTCTCGCCGTACGCCGCGAGCAACGGCGGCGGCCTGGTCGTCGCCGGCCGGTTCTAGCTTCAGTCGTATCGCAAGCCGTCGACCGGGCGCAGCGCCGCGGCCTCGAATGCGGGCACGATCGCGGCGCCGAGACTGATCAGCATGGTCACGCCGACGACGATCGCGACCTCGGTCGGCCGCACGTCGATCGGCAGCTTGTCGATCAGATACACCTTCGGATCGAGGTGATAGCCGAACGTGCTCACGACGTGACACGTGACGAGCCCGATCGCGACGCCGACGATCGTGCCAACCGCGCCGATCGCGCCGCCGACCACGAGGAACACGCCGCCCACGCCCATCGACGTCGCGCCCATCGACTTCAGGATCGCGATCTCGCGCGTCTTCTCGGTCACGGTCATGAACAGCGCCGACACCATGTTCACGGCTGCGACCAGGATGATCAGCGTCAGGATGATCACGAGCGCGAGCTTCTGTAGATTGAGCGCCGTGAACAGGTTGTGGTTGAGCTCGTACCAGTCCTGCACCTGATACGGCGGGCCGCCGAGCGACTTCTCGAGCTTGTTCGCGATCGCCTCGGCGCGGTCGACGTCGCGCACCTTCATCTCGACGCCCATCACCTGATCGCCGCGCCCGACCAGATCCTGCGTGTCGTGCAGCGACGTGTACATCAGGCGGCGGTCGTACTCGTCGAAGCCGCTGTAGAAGATGCCGGTCACGCGGAACTTGCGCGTGCGCGGCGCGCTCGACTTCGCGCGGTACGTGTCCCAGTCGATGTTCGACAGCGGCACGACGACCGTGACGTCGTCGCCGAGCTTCGCCTTCAGCTTGTGCGCGAGCTCCTTGCCCATGATGATCGGCGGCAGCTCGCCCTCGGCCGGCTCCTTGAGCAGCTTCTCGATCGACGCCTCCGGCGTGTCGTGCGCGGGCTGCTCCATGTGCTGCTGCAGGTCGAGCACGCCGCTCACGAGCTTCGGATCGACGCCCTTGATCGCGACGCCCGACAGCTCGCCCTTGCCGCGCGTCACGAGCATCTCGGCGAAGATGAACGGCTGCACCGCGAGGACGTCGGGATCGACCTCCTGCGCCTTCTTCATCACGTCGCGGTACTCGGCGAACGTGGTCTGCGACTTGAGCACGATCACGTGCGCGTTGACGCCGAGCACCTTGTCGCGAAACTGCTGCTGGAAGCCGGTCGTCACCGCCAGCACGATCGTCAGCGCGGCCACCCCGAGCGTGACGCCGAGGATCGACACGCTCGTGAACACGCTGAACACCGACAGCATGAGGAACACGGCGGTCCAGAACATGCCGCCGATCAGCATCGCGACGCCGAACGGGCTCTCGCCGTGCGTCACCAGCATGTCGGCGAGCCCGGCCAGCGCGATCACCGCGAACACGCCGGCGATCACCAGCATCGTACGGTCGCGTCTCCCGCCGTACAGGTATCGCCAGCCGATGCGTGCCTCGTAGCTCAAGGTTGCCCAGACTTTGCCTCGGCCGAGGCGTTCGCGCCAGCGTCACCGCCAGCGTCACTGCGTGTTTGCGCTACCCAGCGTGGCGGTCGTCGGGTCGTCGTTCTGCGCCGGGCTCATCTGCGCGTTGTCGAGCGTGGCCGAGCCGGAGCGCGTGGCGAGCCCGATGCGGCCGACCGCGCCGCCTCCGCCGGCGGCGTAGTCGCCCATGTTCATGTACGGGCCGTGAAGGCCGGCAAATCCCGCCAGCATGTTCGAGGCGCCGCCGGACCCGCCGTTGGCGGCGCAGCCGATGGCTCCCGCGGCAGGCGTGCGGCTGAGCGCGCCGTTGCTGCCACGGTTCGTCGAAGCACACGGTGGGTTGTCGTCATAATTTCCGCCACCGCCGCCGCCGTTCACGGCGAGCCATCCACTCACGGCGAGGTCGTGCGCTTCGAGCACGATCGTGCCGCCCGCGCCGCCGCCACCGCCGGTATCGGTCGTGGAGGTACCGCTCGTGCCGCCGCAACCACCGGCGTTGATCGATCCGGTGGTCGTGATCGTGATCGTCTTGTCGGCGACGAGCTGGATCGCGCCACCACCGCCGCCGCCGTACGGGTTACCGCCGTGACCACCTCCGCCACCGGCGCCGCCGACCAGGACCGAGGAGGTGAACGCGAGGCCGCCCGGAATCGCGGTCTCGCCGTTCGCCGCGCCGCCGGAGCCGCCCGCCGAACCGTAGCCACCACCGGCGCCGCCGAGCGACTGGTCGGTGCCGCTCCCGCCGCCGCTGCCACTGCCGCCACCCGGATGCCCGCCGATACCGCCCGGCGCGCCGCCCGGCCCACCGCCCGACCCCGTGCAGTTGCCCTGCCCGTCGATCGCCCCGCTGACCGTGATCGAGTCCGTCGACACCAGCACGACCGGTCCGGTCCCCGAGAACTTGAGCATGCCCTGGATCGTCAGCGTTCCGAACCGGAACACGCCGGCGCTGGTGCTACCGCTAACGCGTGGCTCGAAGTCGATGCCGCCGATGAGTCCGCTACCGGCGGGCCTGGTGGGCGTACCCATGATCTGGCCCGTCGACTGGTTGATCGTCGCGTTGTTCAGCGTGACGGCGTCCACGTCCGTGCCGACGGTATCGCCCGGCATCGCGTAGCCGCCGGACGGCGCCAGCTGCGCGCAGTGCGCCGGGGCGTCGTCGGAGCGACAGCCCCAGTCGCAGGTCGTGTCGACGGCGGAGCCGTTCACCGTCGCGCACGTGCGCAGCACGTCGGCGTTCACGCACTGCATGGAGACGCTCAGGCACGGACCTGCGTCGGGAACGTCGGGCAGCGCGTCGGCCGGGCCGCTGCCGCCGTCGGTCAGGCCCGGCGTGAAGTGACACGCGACGACCACCGTGGTCGCGATCACGATGACGCGATGCCAGCTCGACACGGAGCTTCATCATACTCCGCCGCGGGCGGAACAAATCAGCGCACGGCGAATACAAACAGTCTTGACTGACTGTTTTTCCAGCGGTACACAGCGATCGTGCAAGTGCCCGCGCCGGCCGATTCCACGAGAGCTGCGGAACGCTCCCGGCGAGCAGCGCCGCGCACGCAGCAGCAACGCCGCGACGAGACGCGTCGCGCCCTGCTCGATGCCGCGGTCGAGAGCTTGATCGAGGTCGGGTTCGCGCGCACGACCACGCTCGAGGTGCAGCGCCGGGCCAGCGTGTCGCGCGGCGCGCTGCTCCATCATTTTCCGTCGAAGGCGGAGCTGCTCGTCGCCGCGGTCGATCACCTCGCGTTCATGCGCGGCGCCCAGCTCAAGGCGCTCGCGGCCGAGCTGCCCGAAGGTCGCGCGCGCACCGATGCCGTGCTCGATCTGCTGTGGCAGTGCTTCTCCGGCGAGTTCTTCCAGGTCGCGATGGAGCTGCGCACCGCCGCGCGCACCGATCCCGAGCTGCGCCCCGTGCTGGTCGCGGCCGAGCGCGCGCTGCGCGATCGCATCATCGGCCAGGCCCGCACGCTGTTCGGCAAGGACGTCGCCGAGCATGCCGGCCTCGAGCGCGCGCTCGACCTCACGTTGCAGTTGATGATCGGCGCCGCGATGACGCGCGTCCTCCACGAGGATTCGCGGCTGCGCGAGCTGATCGACGACTGGAAGCAGTTGTTTCCGACGGTATTGACTCACTCGGCCTCCAAACGACGCAAGGCGAAACCATGAGCAAGGAACTTCGATTCGATAACCGCGTAGCCATCGTGACCGGCGCCGGCGGCGGCCTCGGGCGCTCGCACGCGCTGCTCCTCGCGGCGCGCGGCGCGAAGGTCGTCGTCAACGACCTCGGCGGCAGCCACACCGGCGAAGGCAAATCGGCCAGCGCCGCCGACAAGGTCGTGGCCGAGATCAAGGCGGCCGGCGGCGAGGCGGTCGCGAACTACGACTCGGTCGAGGACGGCGACAAGATCGTCAAGACCGCGATCGACGCGTGGGGCAAGCTCGACATCCTCGTCAACAACGCCGGCATCCTGCGCGATGTCTCGTTCGCGAAGATGACGCAGCAGGATTGGGACCTCGTCTACAAGGTCCACGTGCTCGGCGCGTTCCGCTGCACGCACGCCGCGTGGCCGCACATGCGCGACGCCGGCTACGGCCGCATCATCATGACGTCGTCGGCCGCCGGCATCTACGGCAACTTCGGCCAGGCCAACTACTCGATGGCGAAGCTCGGCCTGCACGGCTTCGCGCAGACGCTCGCGGCCGAGGGCAAGAAGCGCAACGTCGTGGTCAACACGATCGCGCCGATCGCGGGCTCGCGCATGACCGAGACCGTGCTGCCCAAGGAGCTGCTCGACGCGCTGAAGCCCGAGTACGTGTCGGCGCTCGTCGCCAAGCTCGCGCACGAGGCGACCGAGGACACCGGCGGCCTGTACGAGGTCGGCGGCGGCTTCTATGCCAAGCTGCGCTGGGAGCGCTCGGCCGGCAAGACGTTCCGGCTCGGCCGCACCATCACGCCGGAAGATGTCGACGCCGCGTGGAAGAACGTGAGCGGGTTCGACAAGGCCGAGCATCCGGCGAGCATCGCCGAGTCGATGCAGCCGATCATGCAGAACGTCGAGGCCGGCCCGAGCAAGGGCGGCAACCAGTTCATCGACGTCGACGCCGCGCTCGGCTACAAGTACCCCGAGTTCCAGTCGAGCTACGACGAGCGCGACGTGTCGCTGTACGCGCTCGGCGTCGGCGCGGCGAAGGATCCCGGCAACGAGCAGGATCTCGCGCTCGTCTACGAGATGAGCGGCAAGGGCATGAAGGTGTTGCCGAGCTTCGCGGCCGTGCCGTCGATCAACATGGTGCTGTCGATGGGCAAGAACGGCATCAGCGCGCCCGGCCTCAACTTCGGGCTCGATCGTGTGCTCCACGGCGAGCAGTACACGCAGCTGTCGCGGCCGTGGCCGACGCACGGCAAGCTGACCACGAAGGCGACCGTCAAGAGCATCTACGACAAGGGCAAGGGCGCGGTCGTCACGACCGAGTTCGTGACCTACGACGAGAGCGGCGACGAGCTCGCGCGCAACGAGGTCGCGACGTTCGTGCGCGGCGCCGGCGGCTGGGGCGGCGATCGCGGCCCGAGCGCCGACGTCAACGTCCCGCCCGATCGCGCGCCCGACAAGACGCTCGAGGACAAGACCAGCGAGAACCAGGCGCTGCTCTATCGCCTCTCGGGCGACTGGAATCCGCTGCACGCCGATCCCGGCATGGCGAAGGCGTTCGGTTTCGCGCGCCCGATCCTGCACGGCATGTGCACGTTCGGCATCGCGACGCGCCACGTGGTGAGCGCGTTCGCGCCCGACGGCGATCCGCGGTTCGTGAAGTCGATCAAGGTCCGCTTCGCGTCGACCGTGCTGCCGGGCGAGACGATCGTCACCGAGATGTGGAAGGAGAACGATCAGCGGATCGTGTTCCGCAGCAAGGTCAAGGAGCGCGGCGAGGTGTGCATCTCGAACGCGGCGATCGAGCTGTGGAAGGAGCTGCCGAAGCCGAAGGAGAAGAAGGCGGCAGCCGCTCCGGTTGCGAGCGCGGCTCCGACCAGCGCCGACTACTTCCGCGCGATCGACACGTTCGTCAAGGGCAATCCGGCGACCGCCGAGAAGGTGAAGACCGTGTTCGCGTTCAAGATCACGAACCCGAACAGCGACTGGACGCTCGACCTCTCGACGCCGCCCGGCAGCTGCGTCGCCGGCCTGACCGCGAAGGCGGCGTGCACGCTCGAGATGAGCGACACGGACCTGCTCGCGATGTCGCGCGGCGAGGCCGATCCGATGAAGCTGTTCTCGACCGGGAAGCTGAAGATCACCGGCGACGTGATGGCGTCGCAGAAGCTCGGGTTCTTGAAGAAGATCACGCCGGAGATGGTGAAGCCCGCGGGTGGCGGTGCTAGCGCGGCGGCCGCAGCCGCGCCGGCTGCCTACACGCCGACCGTCGCCGACGCGTTCGAGGTGTTCGCCGAGGTCATCAAGCTGAACCCCGACATCCCGGGCAAGGTCGGCGTCGTCTACAAGTTCAAGGTCGGCAACACGCCCTACGTGATCGACTTGAAGAACGGCGCGGGCTCGGTCGCGCAGAACGACGGCGCGGCCGAGTGCACGCTCGAGCTCGCGGAACCCGACTTCCTCGACCTCACGCAGGGCAAGGCCGATCCGATGAAGCTGTTCACGACCGGCAAGCTCAAGATCAGCGGCAACGTGATGGCGTCGCAGAAGCTACAGGCGCTGTTCAAGATCGATCCGAGCAAGGCGATCGAGACCGTGATGGCGCGGCGCGGAGCCGGTGGCGGTGCCCCCGCACCCGCAGCCACCGCTACCGCCCCGGCTGCGGCCGCCGCGCCCGCCGCGGCGAACGCACCGAAGTTCTTCGCCGCGCTCGACAAGCGGCTCGCCGACAACAAGGGCCTCGCCGACGAAGTGCGCGCGAAGCTGACGTTCGTCGTCGGCGATACCAAGAAGACCTACGAGCTCGGCGGCACGACGTCGGCGACGATCACCGTCGCGGATGCCGACCTACCGACGCTCGCGCAAGGCAACGTCAAGTCGCTCTATCAACACGGCAAGCTGCGCGTCGACGGAGATGTCGCCGTCGCGCACCGCCTCGGGTTCCTGAAAGGAGTCATCTAATGCCCCGCAAGGTCAACGTCATCGGCGTCGGAATGGTCCCGTTCCAGAAACCGGGCAAGAGCGAGGAGTATCACGTGATGGCGAGCAAGGCCGGCAAGGCCGCACTCGACGACGCGAAGGTGCCCTTCGGTGAAGTTCAGCAGGCGTTCGCCGGCTACGTCTACGGCGACTCGACGTGCGGCCAGCGCGCGATCTACACGCTGGGCCTCACCGGCATCCCGGTCTTCAACGTCAACAACAACTGCTCGACCGGCAGCTCCGCGCTGATGCTCGGCGCGCAGGCGGTCGCGGGCGGCATGGCCGAGTGCGTGATCGTCGTCGGCTTCGAGCAGATGGAAGCCGGCGCGCTGCAGGCGAAGTGGACCGATCGCGCGAACCCGCTCGACAAGTTCGTCAACGTGATGAACGAGGAGCAGGGCTTCAACCAGGCGCCGCCGGCCGCGCAGATGTTCGGCGGCGCCGGCCGCGAGTACCGCTGGAAGTACGGCACCAAGCGCGAGACGTTCGCGAAGGTCGCCGAGAAGGCGCGCAAGCACGCGGCGAAGAACCCGTACGCGCTGTTCAAGGAGACGTACTCGGTCGAGGAGATCCTCGCGTCGCCCGAGGTGTTCGATCCGCTCACGCGCTACCAGTGCTGCCCGCCGACGTGCGGCGCGGCCGCGGCGGTCTTGTGCTCGGACGAGTTCGCGAAGAAGCATTCGATCGCGAACCCGGTCTACATCGCGGGCCAGGTGATGACGACGGACTATCCGTCGACGTTCGAAGAGCACTCGATGATCAAGATGGTCGGCTACGACATGGCGAAGAACGCCGCGAAGAAGCTGTACGACCAGACCGGCATCGGCCCGAACGACGTCGACGTCGTCGAGCTCCACGACTGCTTCACCGCGAACGAGATCCTCACGTACGAGGCGCTCGGGCTGTGCAAGGAAGGTGAAGCCGAGAAGTTCATCTGGGACGGCAACAACACGTACGGCGGCGAGTTCGTCACGAACCCGTCGGGCGGCCTGCTGTCGAAGGGTCACCCGCTGGGCGCGACCGGCCTCGCGCAGTGCACCGAGCTGGTGTGGCAGCTACGCGGCCAGGCCGAGGCCCGCCAGGTCGACGGCGCGAAGATCGCGCTGCAGCACAACCTCGGCCTCGGCGGGGCGTGCGTGATGACGATGTATCGCCGCGACTAACGGCGCGGAATTACCGCCAGCGCGCCAGGCAGACGCCAAGGCGCCAGCAGAGAGTGGATCGGGCACGATCCTGTTGTCCTGGCGCCTCTTCTTCCCTGGTGTCTTGGCGGTAGATCAGTTCGGCGTGCCGCACGCCGCGCCGCCGCCGCCCGCGGCCTGGGCGGGCGCGGTTCCCGACAGCTGCTTGCTACAGGCCGGCAGCCCGGGGTTGGCCTTGCAGTAGGTCGCCGCGATGCCGGCCGCATCTTGCGCGTTGAACATCTCGCGGTTGTTGACGAGGAACGTCGGGCTCGACTGGATCTCGAGCTTGCTCGCGACCTGAAAGCTCGCGGTGAGCAGGCCCGGACCCTCGCTGTCGACGCACTTCTGGATCACGTCGGCGTCGATGCCGTTGCTGCCCGTGCACGCCTTCCAGTCGGCCTTGAGGTCCTTGCTGCGGCACGCGAGGAAGTCGAGGAACTTCTCGTCCTGGCCGTAGTGCTGGACCGCGCACACCTCGCGCAGGTCATCGCTGACCTCGTCGGGGCCGTGCATCGACTTCAGCTCGCCGTTCGCGCTGTCGCCGATGTAGTGCACTGCCACCGTGGCGTCCTTGCCGAACGCGTCGGAG
>DATJXL010000183.1:0-13844 GCA_035500135.1 Kofleriaceae bacterium | reverse complement strand
GCGCCGATCGCGTTCGCGATCAGCTCGGGCTCGCCGAGCCGGCGCGCGATGTCGGCGCCGATCACCGCGTGGCTGCCTTCGATCTTGTGGGTCAGCGCCTTGCCGATGTCGTGCATGAGCGTCGCGCGGCGCGCGAGCTTCTCGTCGAGCCCGAGCTCGGCGGCCATCATCCCGGCGAGAAAGCTGGCCTCGACCGCGTGCAGCCACTGGTTCTGCGTGTAGCTGGTGCGGAAGTTGAGCGCGCCGACCAGCTCGACGATCTCGGGGTGCGCCTTCTGGATGTGCAGCACCTGGAACGCCTTCTTGCCGAGCGCGCGGATCTCCTGGCCGAGGTGCTCGCGCGCCTTGTGCGCCCATTCGTCGGGCGCGCGGCGCGCGTCGTCGATCGTCTCCGGTTTCTTCGCGAGCCGGTGCAGCGCGCGGCGCACGACCTCGCGGCCGACGCCGTCGAGGCCTTCGAGCCGCACCGCGTCCTTGTCGTCGTTGACGTGCAGCTGTACGCCGGCGACCCGCTCGAGCGCGCCGTGCAGCGCGGCGCCGTCGTCGAGCAGGACGGCGACGAGCTCGGGGCCGATGCGCAGGTTCGAGGTCGCGCGCTCGGTCAGGAAGTGCATCGAGCTGCGCGCCGCGGCGATCTCCATGACGCGGCGGGCCTCGCGGTCGTGCGCCGGATCGGCGGCGGTCTGCTCGATCGCGCGCACCGCGGCGGCGGCCTTCGCGCGCGCGTCGTCGATCCAGGCCGTGCCGAGCTGGGCGATCAACTCGGCGGCGGCGACACCGGCGCGCTGCTCGAGCTCGGCGCGCGCTGCCGCGTGCTTGCGCTGCGCGTCCTGCTCGAGGCCGTGGGCGCGGTCGCGGCGCGCTTGTACGTCGCGCTGTATGCCGCCGAGCTGATCGTCGCGCGCGTCGAGCGCGTCGTGATCGCGGGCGAGCGCCGCATGCGCGGTCTCGATCGCGTCCTCGCGCGCCTGCGCGCGCGCCTCCACGGCGGCGAGCTCGTCGTCGGCGGCGGCCCGCGCCTCGAGCACCTCGGTCCGCGCCGCGGTCTCGACGCGCCGGCGCTCGGCCGCGGCCTCGAGCTGCGCGGCCCGGACGCGCGCGGCGGCCTCGGCCTTGGCGTCGGCGACCGCACGCCTGGCCGATCGGGTAGCTTCGCCGCGGGCCGCGCGCGCCGCGAGCGCGCCCGCGACCGCGAGCGCGACGAGCCCGGCGACGACGGCGAGGATCATGCTGCGAGCATAACGCATGGCGCCCGCGCTGGCGGGTGCTAGAAATCCCCACGATGCGGCGCTGCCTCGTCTCGCTCGCCATGGCGCTCGTCGCGCTGCCCGCCGCAGGCGGCAACCTGCGCGTGGAGCTCGCGAGTCACGCCGTGACGACCACCCCGGCGGCGCTCGACCCGCAGCCGGCCAGCATCGAGGTCGATGCCGGCGGCATCGTCGTGGCCGTGCGCGCCGGGCTGCTCGAGGTCGTCGACGCGATCACCGGGCGCACGCTCGACGCCACGCCGGTCGCCGGCACGCGCATCGCGTCGATCTACACATCTGGCGCCGACCTCTACGTGAAGACCGAGCTCGACCTGATCGCGATTGCACGCGGTACCGGCTGCGTGCGGTGGGCGCAGCCCACGACGTCGACCGGCAACGCGGTCGCGCTCGCCGGCCAGGTCGTCGATGCCTGGGTCGATCGCGCCACGAACCGCTTCGGCGTGCTCGCGTACGACGCGCGCACGGGTTGCAAGCTCGACGCGATCGAGCTCGGCGTCACGCACGGCTGGTACGACGTCGAGCGCCTGCAGCTCGCCGCCGACGGCCCGCACGAGGTGCTGGTGTCGGCCGCGTTCGGCATCGCGTAGCGCTACATGTCGTCCGGGTTCATGAGCCCGGTATCGGGCTTGCCGCTGCCGCCGTGCGGATGCTGGGGCGGATGCGGCGGATGCGGCGGCGTGCTGCCCTCGACCGGCACGCGCTCGAGCGGCACGTCGACCATGCTGTTGCCGCGCACGACGACTTGCTTGGTCTGCTTGCGATAGCCGGCGAGCCGCAGCTCCATGCTCACCGGCATGTCCGAGATCGGCAGCACGAGCTTCGCCGGCGTCTTGCCGACCACCTTCTTGTCGATCACGACGTCGGCGCCCGCCGGATCGCTGTCGATCTCGACGTGGGCGAGCGCGGAGCTGGGGACCGGCGTGGCGGCCGCGTCCGGCGGCGCTGGCGCGGGCGGCGCCGTGTGCGCGTCCGGCGGCGCCGCCGGCACGACCGCGACGACCTGCGCTTCGGCCGAGCCCGAACCCGAGCCCGGGCCGGTTGACGCGGTCGGTCTCGGCTGCGCATCCGCGGCGACCGCCGCGACGCCGTCGTTCGCTCGCCCGAACCACGCGACCGCGAACGCGCCGCCGCCGAGCCCGAGCAAGAGCCCGAGCACGAGCACGATCGGCCACAGCTTGCGCGGCGGACGCGACGAATAGCCGAGCGGCGTCGCGATCCGCATCGTGTTCGACTTCGGGGTCGCCGGCTTCGCGAGCTCGGGCGGCGGCCCGGGCTTGAAGTCGGGCGCCATCATCGTCTTCGCCGGCACCGGCGGCGCACCGCCGACGTCGAGCACGGTGCGCGCCGGCGCGGGCAGCGGCAGCCCGGCCGCCGCGAGCCCGCCCGCGGCGGCTTGCATCGCGAGCTTCGTCTTCTCCTGCTGCTGCGCGAACTCGATCATCGTCTTGGCGTCGACCGGCGCTTCGCCGGGCCGGATCGAGCGCGCCGGTGCGATCGGCGGGCGATTCGTCAGGTACTTCTCGGGATCGAGCAGCGCCTCGCGCAGCGACGTCATCGTCGCGAACCGCTGGTCGGGCGCCTTCATCAGGCAGCGCAGCAGGATCTGCTCGACGCTCGGCGGGATCGCCGAGTTGTAGCCGCGCGGCGGCGGCGGCAGCTGCGTCACCTGCTTGACCAGCACCTCGCCCATCGTCTCGCCGTCGAACGGCAACGCGCCGGTCATCATCTGGAACAGCAGCACGCCGAGCGCGTAGATGTCGGTGCGGTGATCGACGCCGGGCTTGCTCTCGCACGCCTCGGGCGACATGTACTGCGGCGTGCCGAGCAAGATGCCGGCCGCGGTCTTCACCGCCGACGGGCCGCCGGTGAACATCTTCGCGAGGCCGAAGTCGAGCAGCTTCACGAAGTCCGGATCGCCCAGGCGCGTCGTGAGCATCACGTTGTCGGGCTTGAGATCGCGGTGAATCACGCCGGACGCGTGCGCGGCGGCGAGCGCGCTCGCGATCTGCGCGCCGATGTGGAGCGCGCGCATGACATCGAGCACGCGTTCCTTCGAGAGCAGGCTCGCGAGCGTCTGCCCCTCGAGGTACTCCATGATGTAGAAGTGGTCGTTCTCGGGCGTGATCCCGAAGTCGTGGATCTCGACGATGTGCTCGTTGCCGATCTTGTTGACGGCCTTCGCCTCCTGGAAGAAGCGCTGCACGACCTCCTTGTTGCCGGCGAGCTCGCGGTGGATGACCTTCAGCGCGACCTTTTTCCCGATCAGCGGGTGCTCGGCCACATAGACCGCCCCCATTCCGCCGGTCCCGATCTTTGTCAGGATGCGGTAGTTGCCGATCGATTGGCCGGCAGCGATCAACCACCTACATTCTAGCCTACCGTCGTCAACCGCGCCGACTTCGCAGGCCTCGTCGTGCTGCTCGCCGCCGGTGGCGACAACGGCAAGGAACCCGACTACCTCGGATACGACCGGGACGGCCGCCGCGTCCCGTGCCGCGACGACCTCGACAACCTCGACGAGACCGTCGACGTCGGCTGGTCGTCGGGGGACGCTAGCGCGCCTGCGCGCCCGCGCAGAACTGGTCGTAGTCGACGAGCGCGATCGCGGCGCGATCGACGCCGTCACCGCAGGTCGGGCACTTCGGATCGCGGCGCAGCTTGAGCTCGCGGAACCGCGCGGCGAGCGCGTCGTAGACGACGAGCCGGCCGGCGAGCGAGCTGCCGATCCCGAGCACGAGCTTGATCGCCTCGGTCGCCTGCAGCACGCCGACCGCGCCGGGCAGGACGCCGAGCACGCCGCCCTCCGCGCACGACGGCGCATCCTCGGGCGGCGGCGGCTGCGGATACAGGCAGCGGTAGCAAGGCGAGCCACCGGCGGGAAACACCGTGAGCTGGCCCTCGAACCGGAAGATCGACGCGTGGACGACCGGCTTGCCCAGCTTCAGCGCGACGTCGTTGACGAGGTAGCGCGTCGCGAAGTTGTCGGCGCCGTCGACGATCACGTCGTAGCGCGCGAGGATGTCGAGCGCGTTGTGCGCGGTCAGCCGCACGCGGTGCTTGGCGACGCGCACGTCGGGGTTGAGGCGCGCGATCGTCTGCTCGGCGCTGTCGACCTTGGGCAGGCCGAGCCGATCGGTGCCGTGCAGGATCTGGCGCTGCAGGTTCGACGCGTCGACCACGTCGTCGTCGATCACGCCGAGCGTCCCGACGCCGGCCGCCGCGAGGTACATCGCGACCGGCGAGCCGAGGCCACCGGCGCCGATGCACGCGACCTTCGCGGCGAGCAGCTTGGTCTGCCCGGCGGCGCCGACCTCGGGCAGGCTGAGGTGGCGCGCGTAACGCGTCGCTTGCGAGGCGCTGAGCGCGCTCGGCATCACCCACGCGTGACCGCCGCGCTTCCAGCCGGTGAAGCCGCCGGCGAGCGAGCGCACGTGCGTGTAGCCGAGCTCGGCGAGGCTGCGCTGCGCGAACAGCGAGCGATTGCCGCTCGCGCAGTACACGACGATCGGCGCGCCGCGATCGGCGGCATGCCTCTCGATCCGCGACTCGAGGTTGCCGCGCGGGATCCAGATCGCACCCGGGATCGCGCCTTGCGCGTGCTCGTCGGCCTCGCGCACGTCGATCACGACGGGAGGCGTGGCGCTCGCGAGCTGTGCAGCGAGGCCCGCGACGTCGACCTCGGGGGTCTTCGCGCGCAGGTCGCGCAGCAGCGCGTCGTAGCTCGGCATCGCGCGTCACGATGGCACGCGAGGCCGGGCCCGTCTACCGCGGGGCGAGCTCGACGAGCCGGGTGGCCTCGACCTCGTACGCGAGCACCTCGTCGTGCGTGGCCAGCTCGGGATGAGCGAGCAAGAGCCGCGCGATCGCGTGCCGGATCGCGATCGCGCGCTGCCGCCAGGGCTGGGCCAGCGCGTCGGCCACGAGCACGAGCTTGTAGTGATCGTGGACGTCCTGGGCGGTCATGAGCGGCGAGATGTGCGGCACCGAAGCCAGCAAGCGCGCCGCATTTCCGGTGACGATGTCGAGCTCGGCGTATCTCGCGAGCAGCACGTGCTCGGGATCACCGGCGGCGACGACGCGCTCGAGGATCGCCCACGCGGGCGCGACCGCGTCGTCGAGGGCCCGCACCGAGGCCGCATCGGGCGCGAGCACGAGGTGACGCGTGCGCGCGCTCACCATGCAGCTCGCGGTCGAGATCGCGGCGTCGAAGCTCGGGCTCGAGGTCTCGGTGTTGAGCGGCACGACCGCGAGCTCGCGGCAGCCGGGATCGACCTCGTTCGCGTTCACGAGCGGGGTGTAGCGGCTGCTGTTGGCGTGGGCGACCGACGCGGCTGCGATGACCAGAACGATGGCGACTCGACGCATGGCTACCTCGATGTCGCTACGGGTTGCATCGCACGTGCCCTGCTATCCGTCCGACACCTCTCGGGGTTCGCAACCACCCTCGCGACCTCGATGCGTCGCACGAGGATCGGGATGCGAGAGTTGCGCGTTCACGTCCTTGTCATGACCCTCACGTGAGGGTAAGGTCGCTTCGACATGTCCGACCTAGCTGTCGTCAACAACGAGCCCACCCACGACCCTGCCGGTCCGGAGTCGATGCTGAGCATCACCGCCGTCGCCGCCGCAAAGGTCAACGAGATCCGCAGTGCGGAGGGCATCGAGCCCACCATGGCGCTGCGCGTGCGCGTGGTCGGCGGCGGCTGCGCGGGGTTCTCGTACGACCTGTACTTCGACGAGCCGGCCGAGGTCGACCGCCAGTTCGAGGTCGAGGGCGTGCGCTGCATCGTCGACGAGATGAGCCTCATGTACCTGGTCGGCACCGAGATCGACTACGTCGAAGGCCTGCAGGGCGCCGGGTTCAAGTTCCAGAACCCGAACGTGAAGTCGACCTGCGGTTGCGGTAGTAGCTTTAGCGTGTGAGCAGCATCGTCTCCGTGCTCGAGCGCGAGCTCGGCGCCGCGTCCGTGATCGGGCCCGGCCACGAGCGGCTCGAGGACTACGGTCGCGACGAGAGCCCGCTGCCCGAGTTTCATCCGCCCGAATGCGCGGTCACGTGCGGCTCGACCGAGCAGGTCGCCGCCGTGCTGCGCATCTGCGCCGAGCGCGACGTGCCGGTCACGCCGCGCGGCGCCGGCTCGGGCATGTGCGGCGGCGCGCTGCCGATCCGCGGCGGCGTCGTGCTGTCGACCGAGACCATGCAGCGCGTGAAGGAGATCGATCCGGCGGATCTCGTCGCGGTCGTCGAGCCCGGCGTCGTGACCGGCCGGCTGCAGGAAGCCGTCGAAGCGCAGGATCTGTTCTATCCGCCCGATCCGGCGTCGCTCGAGTTCTGCTCGATCGGCGGCAACGCGGCGACCAACGCCGGCGGGCCGCGCGCGTTCAAGTACGGCGTCACGCGCGAGTACGTGCTCGGGCTCGAGGTCGCGCTGGTCGGCGGCGAGGTGCTGCGCTGCGGCCGGCGCACCGCGAAGGGCGTGACCGGCTACGACCTCGTCGCCGGGTTCGTCGGCACCGAGGGCACGTTCGGCGTGATCACGGAGCTGTGCCTGAAGCTCCTGCCCAAGCCGCCCGCCGCCGCGACCGTGCTCGGCGTGTTCGCGAACGTCGCGGCCGCGGGCCACGCGATCACGTCGCTGTTGCGCGGCGGCTTGCGTCCGCGCGTACTCGAGCTCGCCGATGCCGGCTCGATCGACGTGATCCGCCCGAAGAGCCGCTATCGCTTCCCGGCGAACGCCGGCGCGATCGCGCTGATCGAGGTCGACGGCGATCCCGACACGATGCAGACGCAGATGGAGAAGATCGGGCTCGCCTGCGACGACCTCGGCGCGCTCGACGTGCTCGCCGCGACCGACGCGCCCGAGCGGCGCGCGATCTGGGAAGCGCGCCGGCTGATCTCGCCGTCGCTCAAGGAAGCGTACAGCGTGAAGGTCAACGAGGACGTGTGCGTGCCGCGCGGCCGCATCGTCGAGATGCTCGCGCGCGTCGACCGCGTGTCGGCCGAGACCGGCATTCGCACGGTGGTGTTCGGGCACGCCGGCGACGGCAACTTGCACGTGAATCTGCTGTCGCACGAGGACAAGACCGATCCGGCGGTGCAGAAGAAGATGTGGGCGGCGGCGAAGATGATCTTCGCGCACACGATCGAGCTCGGCGGCACGCTGTCGGGCGAGCACGGCATCGGGCTGACCAAGCGCGACTACGTCGCGATGGAGCAGAGCGAGCAGCTGATCGAATGGCAGCGCAAGTGGAAGGCGCTGTGGGATCCGCGCGGGCTGCTCAACCCGGGCAAGATGTTTCCGGCGCGCCGCGGCTGCAGTGAATGAGCCGTCACCGCGTCGACATGTAGACGTCGTGCTTGCCCGATCCCGGCATCGCGCGATCGCTCGCGAACACGAACGTGCGGCCGTCGGGCGACATCCACGGATCTTCATCGCCCGCCACCGGATCGTTGAACTGGTCGAGCGGTGACGGCGTCTGCCACGGATCGCTCACGCTCGCGCGCTCGGTCACGAACAGATCGCGCTGGCCGTTGCGGTTCGCGGCGAAGTACAGGGTGAGGCAATCCGGCGTGAGGTACGCGCTCGATTCGTAGCCGGTGGTGTCGAGCTCGGCGATCGCGGTGGGCGCGCCGCCGCCGAGCACGCCCTCGAACAGCTCCTCGCCCGCGACGGTGGAGACCATCGCGAAGTGGCCGTCGTCGCACACCGACATCCAGCGATCGTCTTGCGTGGTCTCGACCTGCGGGACCGCCTGCGGGGCCGACCATGTCGCGCCGACCGCCGCGCGCGCCACCGTGTAGATGTCGAGGCCGCCGAGCCCGGTCGCATGCACCGACGCGTAGTACAGCGTGAGATCGTCGGGGGTCAGCCGCGGCGAGGCATCCTCGTCGGCGCCGGGATCGAGGCCGAGCGGCAGCGGCGACGACCAGCTGTCCGCGGCCGTGGCGCGCGTCATCACGTACAGCCCTTCGACGGTCGCCGATTCCTCGGTGACCGCGAAGTAGAGCTCGAGCGTGGTCGACGACATCGTGCAGTCTTCTTCGTTGAGCGCGGTGTCGGCGCCGGGCACCGGGGTCGGCGTGGACCACGCGCCGAGCGCGGCATCGCCGGCCGGATCGAAGTGGAGACGGCCGCAGCCGAACAGCGCTGCCAGCGCTGGCCACAGGCGCGTCGGACCGATGCGTGCGCTCACTCGGCCTCGCGAACGCGCGCCTTGATGAACGCCACCGCGTCGGTGAAGCGCGCCGCGAGATCGGGTTGCGCCAGCAGCGCCTGCTGGACCACGCCCTCGAGCCGGAAGCTGGTCGCCGAGTCGATGTCGGCCGCGGCCTGGCACAGCGTCTTGGCCAGCGCGAGCGCGGTCGGCGGCAGGGCCGCGAGCTGCTCGGCGCGGGCGCGCACGCGCGCGTCGAGACCGGCGGCGTCGGCGGCGACCTCGTGAACGAGCCCGTACCGCTCGGCGGTGCGGGCCTTGACCATCCGGCCGGTCAGCACGAGCTCTCGCGCGCGCGGCTCGCCGACGGCGCGGACGAGGCGAGTCGTGCCGCCGACGTCCGGCACGAGCCCGAACGCGATCTCGGGCAGACCGAGCACGCAGTCCTCGCTCGCGATGCGGAGATCGGCCGCGAGCACGAGCTCGAGCGCCATGCCGATGCACGCGCCGTGGACCGCGGCGATCACCGGCTGGTGCAGCCGGGCGATGCGGTGGAACACGTCCTGGAGCTGGTGGTGCAGGTGCAAGAACGGCGTGTGCGCAATCGCGGCCGCGACGCCGGCGAGCAGCGCGTGATCGATGCCGCTCGAGAATACGGTGCCGCGCCCGCGCACGACCACCACGCGCACCGCGCGATCGGCGCCGACCGCGTCGAGCGCGGCGGCGAGCTCCTTCATCATCGCGTCGTCCATCGCGTTGCGCTTGTCGGCGCGATCGAGCCACAGGGTGGCCACGGGTCCGGTTCGTTCGAGAGTGACGCGCACGCGCAGACGTTACTGCATCTGCACCGGCGGTGCGCCGGACGCTGGCGCACCATCAGGAGTAAGCTGGCGGCGATGGACGAGCTCGTGCGCGCGCTGCCGGGGCTCGTCGCGCGCGCGAACGTCGCCGAGGTCGCGAGCTGGCTCGCGCCCCGCGCACTCGTCGCGGCGATGCTCGGCGATACCGCGTTCGCGGCGGGCGCGCTCGAGTGCCTGCGCGCGCCCGAGTCGGCGGCCGCGCGTCAGGTCGGCGAGGCGTTTCCCGAGCTGGTCGCGCTCGCCCATCCGGCGCCGCCGCAGGTCGAGCACGACGTGGGCACGACGCGGCCGCTGCTCGATCACGTCGCGACGCGCATGCTCGGCCAGCGGCTCGCCGCGCTCGAGGCCGGCGATCGCGCGCGCTGGCCGGAGCTGTCGGCGAGCGCGTTCGACGAGCTCGCGCGCGCCGCGCGCGGCGTGCTCGACGCCGGCCTCGGCCCGGCGCTGCGCGGCGCGGTCCTTCATCTCGACATCGCGAAGACCGCGAGCGAGGCGCATCGCGCGGCGTGGCGCGAGCGCGGCATCGCGCTCGACGTCCACAACGAGGCGGCGGCCGCGATCCTGCGTGCGAGCGATCGCCCACGCGCGTGGGGCCTGCCCCCGACGCACGGCAAGCTCGCGATCGCGTGGGTGGAGGCGCACGGGCTCGCCGGGCAGCACGTGCGCGGCGAGGGGCCGCTGGCGATGTTCGCGTCGCTCGTCGCCGCGCTGCGCGAGCTCGCGCCGGCGATCGGCCGCGTCGTGGCCGCGGCGGATCGCGCGATCGGCTCCGGTGCCGGCG
Organism: Kofleriaceae bacterium; assembly: GCA_035500135.1. GTDB lineage: Bacteria > Myxococcota_A > Polyangia > Haliangiales > Haliangiaceae > JABFXX01. Next base: position 3,780 of record DATJXL010000183.1, on the reverse strand, counting down.
AGGCTGGGGCCCGCATCGCGCCCGATCCGATCGCGCTCGCGCTCGACGGTCTGCACGTGATCAACGCGTGCGACACCGCCGCCGTGCGCACCGGCCTGTGCGACGACGCGCTGCTCGGCAAGCTCGCGCGCGTGCGCGATCAGGTACGGGTGGTCGCCGTGCAGGCGGCATGGACCGAGCCTGCCGCCGCGCTCGCCGCGCTCGAGCCGCCGCTCGACCGCGCGCGCCTCGCCACGCGGCTGCGCGCGCTGCGCGCCGGCCGGCAACGCGACGGCGAACCGGCCGAGGCGGTCGACGCCGCGGTGGCCGCGATCGGCGACACCGAGCTCGCCGCGCTCGCCCCCGCGCTCGCGACGTGCCAGCTCTGGTACTGCGAGGCGGCGACGAGCGCGCTCGCGCCGGCCGCTCAGCTCGGCGTGCTCGCCGCGGCCGTCGGCGCGGCGCGCGCGCGCGGCATCGACGTGTCGCGGCCGTGGCACGCGCAGCTGCGTCCGCTCGTCGGCAAGCTCGTCGGCTATCGGCTGCGCCTCGTCGAGGCGGCGCTCGCGCAGCGCTCGATCCGCGAGCTGCTCGCGGGAGGCAGCCAGCTCGGACCGCTCGGCGCGCTGGTGGCGCGCCTGTCGTCGACGGTCGCGCCCGACGCCATCGTGCTCGACTACGCCGACACCGACGAGAGCGCCGCGCTCGTCACGCTGCTCGGCATCTACGAGACGCGGTCGTCGGCGGCGTTTCACCAGATGTTGAAGTCGCTGTGCGACCTCTACGGGCTGCGCAAGGACGAGCTCGATCGCGTCGCGAACGAGGCGAGCTACCTCGCGTCGATGAACGCGGCGAAGACCGACAAGCAGCGCATGCTCGACTACGTGCGGCCGGGCCGATCATCAGTGTCCCCGGGTAAAATCGTCGAGATCGGGCCGGGTGGCGGCGTCGTGCTCGATCTCATCGAGGCGCGGTTCGCGAGCTCCGAGATCATCGGCGTCGATCTGTCGCGCGAGGTCGTCGCCGCGCTCGAGGCGCGCGCGAAGGCCGGGCGCCACCGCTGGCGCGTCGTGCTCGGCGCGGCCGAGGCGCTCGGCGAGCTCGTCGGCGCGGGCACGGTCGACACCGTCGTGTGCTGCTCGATCTTGCACGAGGTGTTCTCCTACACGCCACCGCGGTTCGCGATCGAGTCGGTCGCGCGGGTCGTGCGCGCCGCGTTCGCCGCGCTGCGCGCGGGCGGCCGTCTCGTCATCCGCGACGGCGTGATGCCGCCGACCGCGACGCGCCGCATCCGCTTCATCGCCGACGGCGCGCGCGCGACGTTCGATCTCTACGTCGCGCAGTTCGACGGCCGCCGCGTGGAATTTCGCGAGCTCGCCGCGGATCGGGTCGAGCTGTCCGCGGCAGATGCGATGGAGTTCTTGTACACGTACACGTGGGGCCCCGCGAGCTTCCCGTACGAGGTGCGCGAGCAATACGGCGTCTTGCCCTACGACGACTACGTCGCCGCGCTGCTCGGCTGGTGCGGCCCCGGCGCGCGCGCGATCGCGCTGCCGCCCGAGCAGCGCAGCTACCTGCAGCCCGGCTACCGCGATCACCTCGCGGGGAAGATCGAGCTCACCGACGAGCACGATCGGCGCGTCGAGCTGCCCGACTCGAACTGCTTGATCGTGATCGAGCGCGCGTAGCGCGGCCGTGAAGCCGCTGCCGCTGCCGCCGCGCGCTCTACTCCGCCTTCACGAACGACGTCATCTTCCACGCTCCCGCGCGCGGCTCGAGCACGACCTGATACGCGCCGGGCGCGGGATCGCCGGCCGGGCAGCGCACGCGCGCACCGTCGGCGCCGCAGCCGGCGGCGAGCACCGCGGCCATCGCGTCGAACTGCGCGGGATCGGCCTGCCAGGTCGCCATCGCGTCGTCGGCGCCGGTGCCGCCGCCGAGGCTCCACGTGATGTCGTCGGCGAGCTGCGGACGCAGCGCGGCATAGTCGCGGCGCGCGAGCGTGTCCTTGAGCGAGGCGAGCCGCTTGGCGGCTTCGGGCGGTACGCCCTTGAACTCGCCGGGATCGGTCTTCGGCATCTCGTCGGCCGCGGTCTTGGTGTCGTCGCCGTCCTCGTCGTGTGCCGGCGTCGCGTACTGGCTGATCTTCTTGTAGATCGCGACCTGCAGCTGCTCGATGCGCGGATCGAGCCACGGCGGACGGTTCGCGCCGCGCATCTCGACCGGCATCGCCGCGCCCGGGTCCCACTCCGACGCGTGACCGACGACCTTCACGCGCCACGGCCGCCCGCCGACGACGCTGACGTCGAACCGCACGAAGTAGCGCTTGTTCGTCAGCTGGCTCGGCATGCCGCCGGCCGCCGCCGCCGGCGACATCCCCATCCCCATCGGGCTGCCGGTCGCGCCCGGCACCATGCTCGCGGATGGAATCGTCATCCGCTGGTTCATGTCGCCGTCGTCGCTGTTGCTGCCGAACAGCACCTGATGCCACGCGGTCTGGATGCGGCCCGGCCCGACGTTCTCGTCGAGCGTCGGGTACAGCGTGCGCGTCGCCTCGAGCGCCGCCGTGTACACGATCGTGAAGTCGGCGTCGTACAGCGAGTGCTTCGCCGCATGGGTCTCCTGCGAGCCGCCACAAGCCGCGAGCGTGGCGAGCGCGCAGAAGATGGTACCGTCGAGGCGTCGCATGGGACGCCTTCGGAATAGCACACCCCGAGCGCTGCGCGCGCGTACCGCGAAGATCGCGCAGCTCCTCGGGGACAAATGGCCCGAGGCGGCGTGCGAGCTCGATCACCACGACGCGTACCAGCTGCTCGTCGCGACGATCCTGGCCGCGCAGTCGACCGACAAGATGATCAACACGCTCACGCCGGCGTTGTTTGCGAAGTACCCCGATGCGCGCGCGCTCGCCGCGGCCGAGCCGACCGAGCTGCAGAAGCTGATCTACTCGTCGGGCTTCTACCAGGCCAAGTCGCGGAGCCTCGTCGGCATGGCGCGCGCGGTCGTCGCCGATCACGGCGGTCGTGTGCCCGACACGATGGAGGGGCTCGTCGGCCTGCCGGGAGTCGCGCGCAAGACCGCGAACGTCGTGCTCGGAACCGCGTACGGCAAGAACGAGGGCGTCGTCGTCGACACCCACGTGACGCGGCTGTCGCAGCGGCTCGGGCTGACCAAGCACGACAAGCCGGAGAAGATCGAGCGCGATCTGATGGAGCTCGTGCCGCGCGAGCAGTGGACGATGTTCGCGAACCGCCTGATCTGGCACGGCCGCCGCGTGTGCTTCGCGAACAAGCCGGACTGCGAGCACTGCACGCTCGCGCCGGTGTGCCCGAGCGCGTTCTCGTTCGAGCCGAAGAAGCGCGCTCCCCAGAAGAGAGCGAAAGCGAAGAAGCGATGACGCCCACCGTCGGAGTCGGCGCGTTCGTGTTCGACGCGGAGGGCCGCGTGCTCGTGATCGAGCGCGGTCATCCGCCCGGCGAGGGACTGTGGAGCGTGCCGGGCGGCCGGCTCGAATTCGGCGAGACGCTCGCGCAGGCCGTCGCGCGCGAGGTGCGCGAGGAGACGGGTTTGATCGCCGAGGTCGGGCCGCTCGTGTGCGTGATCGAAAGCGTCGGCCTCGCCAGCGACGCGGAGCGGCGCGGAGAGTCGATCGAAAGCGTCGGCCTCGCCGACGCGCGCAGCGACGCGGAGCGGCGCGGAGAGTCGATCGCGCCGAGCGGCGACGACCATCACTATGTCATCCTCGACTATCTCGCGCGCGACGTCGGCGGCTGGCTCGCGCCCGGCGGCGACGCGCGCGCC